>JADLAI010000133.1 GCA_020848295.1 Flavobacteriales bacterium | reverse complement strand
CGAGGGCATGGTAGCGCGCGTGAACGGTCTCTTCGACAAGTACCAGCTCCCCTACCGCTGGGTGAACTTCGGCAGCGCCTTCAAGACGAAGTACGACGAGAGCGTCAATTATACCGAGCTCTTCTTCCTGCTGATGCGCTACCACGGGGTGCATGTGCTGGACTTCCCGCACTTCATCACCACGGCGCACACGGCGGCCGACATCGAGCACATCATCGCCGCGGTGGAGAAGACCTGCAAGGAACTGCGTGAGAGCGGCTTCATGCCGGAGCGCACCTACCCGATACCGTATGTGAACAGTGTGCTTGGTGGTCATGTGCGCAAACTGAGCGAACGCGTGATCAGCGCCATGGAACCGCCGGTTGCCGGTGCGCGAATGGGCCTTACGCCGAAAGGCGAAGCGGCCTGGTTCGTGCCCGATCCGCAACGGCGTGGCAAATACCTGTTGGTCGAAACCGAAGAGAACTGAGCGAGAGCCATGGAGAAATTCATCCAAGAACCAAGACTCATCCCCGTTGATTTCGATCCCTTCGTCGGACCGAACATCGAGCGTACCATCCCTACCACGGAGGCACAGCGCGAAGTGCTCACCGCCTCTGAAATGGGCAAGGATGCGAGTTGTGCGTACAACGAAAGTGTTTCGCTCGAACTGAATGGATCGCTGGACCGTGCCGCTCTTGAAAAGGCGATGCGGGACCTGACCACACGCCATGAAGCGCTCCGCGCCACCTTGAATGGGAGCGGCACACGAATGATCATCGCGGATGTGGTGGACTTCGAGTTGCCGTTCATTGACCTGTCCAGCGTGAGCGACCGGGAAGCCCAGTACAGCGGACTCGCCAAAAAGGACATGAGCACGCCCTTTGACCTGCGCAAGGGTCCGTTGTTCCGTGCCTGGCTGATCCGCATGGAAGATGACCGGCACCTGCTCCGGCTCACCGGCCACCACGTGGTGTGCGACGGCTGGAGCCTCGGCATCATGATGGCCGAGATCAGTGCGTTCTACAATGCGGCGAAGAGCGGGAGGTCCGCAACGCTACCGGAAGCCTCAACCTTCAGCGACTACAGCCTGTCCACCATCGACTTCGCGAAGAGCAGCGAGCATGGCTTGGTGGAGCGCTACTGGCTCGACCAATACAAAGGCCCTGTACCCCGGCTCGATCTACCGGCGGACCGGCCGCGCCCCCGACAGAAGACCTACAAGGGGAACCGCATCGACCTGGTCCTTTCGCAAGCCCATGTCCGCGGCCTGAAGGAAGTGGCCACGCGCAGCGGAGCAAGCTTCGTCACCACCCTGATGACCACCTTCGAGGTATTGCTTCACAAACTCACCGGTGACAGCGACATCGTGGTGGGCCTACCTGCGGCAGGCCAAAGCGACCTCGGCATGAAGCACCTGGTCGGGCATTGCGTGAACCTGCTCGCACTACGAAGCCGGATCGATGAGGAGCAACCCTTCTTGGAGCATTTGAAGGCACGGCGCACCGGTGTGCTCGATGCCTTCGACAACCAGAAGTACACCTTCGGAACACTGCTGCAGAAACTGAGCATTCCGCGTGAACCCGGCCGTATCCCGCTCTGCCCCGTGGTGTTCAACATCGACATGAACATGGACGATGGCGTGGCCTTCGATGGGCTTCAACATCGATTCATCAGCAACCCGCGGGCCTTCGAGAACTTCGAGCTCTTCCTCAACGCTACGGGTAACGAAGGACACCTCACCCTTGAGTGGAGCTACAACACCGACCTGTTCGATGAGCGCACGGTGCGTAGCTGGATGGATCAACTCATCCTGCTCGTCGAGCGCATCAGCAAGGCGCCATCAGCTCCCATCGCTGACCTCATCGGCGATGCTTCGATCACCGGTGAACAGCAGATGCCCCGGCCGGAATGGGCCGGACGCACCAAGGCCTATCCGAAGTCGGATATCGGCAGCATCTTCGATGATGTCGCGAGGAAACATCCGGACCGGACGGCGGTCGAACTGCTCGACCAGCGGATCGACTATCGTGAATTGCAACGTCGTGTACATGGATTGAGCACCGCGCTGGTGGACATGGGCGTGAGGCCCGGCGAACCCGTAGGTCTTTGCACGGACCGGCGGATCGACATGATCGTGGCGATGCTCGCAACCCTGCGGGCGGGCGGCTGCTTCGTCCCATTCGACCCGGCCTATCCTGCGGACCGACTTGCCTTCATGCTCCAGGACACGAACGTGAAGGTGATGCTCACCCAGCGCCATCTCTCCGCCACACTTCCGTCGCATCATGCACGTGTCGTACTCCTTGACGAGGTGGAGGGAGGAGGTGATGCGAACATGCCACGCATCTCGCCAGACGCACCGGCATACATCATGTACACCAGTGGCAGCACCGGAACACCGAAGGGGGTGGTGGTACCACACCGCGCCATCGTGCGCCTGGTGCGTGAGCAGAACTTCCTGCCTTTCGGGCCCGACCTCTGCTTCCTTCAGCTCTCGAACATCAGCTTCGACGCCAGTACGTTGGAGATCTGGGGGGCGCTGCTCAACGGCGGGCGGCTCGTGTTGCAGCCACAGCAAAAACCCACACTTCCCGAGATCTGCGACACGATCCAAAAGCATGGCGTTACCTCGGTCTGGTTCACCGTGGGCCTGTTCAACATGATGGTCGATGAGCAGCTTGAACGCCTCCGCCCGCTCAAACACATCCTCACCGGCGGCGATGTGCTCAGTGTACCGCATGTGAAGAAGGCATTGAAGGTCCTCGGACCGAATGTGCTGATCAATGGTTACGGCCCCACGGAGAACACGACGTTCACCACCTGTTTCCGGATCAACAGCGAAGCGGACATCACGGATAACGTACCCATCGGCTCGCCGTTGAACAACACCACCGTGCATGTGCTCGATGAACAACGGAATCCTGTGCCCATCGGGCGCAAAGGCGAACTGTACACGGGTGGGGACGGCGTGGCACTGGGTTATTGGAACCGGCCGGACCTCACCGCCGAGCGCTTCATTGACGACCCCTTCAGTGGCAAGAGCGGCGCGAAGCTTTACCGCACCGGCGATATTGTCCGATGGAACACGAACGGAACCATCGCCTTCATCGGTCGTGGTGATGGGCAGGTGAAGATCCGGGGGTTCCGTGTGGAACTCGGTGAGATCGAGAACGCCATCAGTGCGATCCCCGGTGTACGCGACAGGATCGTCGTGGCACGTAAGGACGGACCTGGCGACCATCAACTCGTGGCCTACGTCATCCCTTCCGACTTCGACCCCCATGTGGACCGGAAAAGGGCGGAGGCGCTGACAGCGATCGTGCGCCGTTCCCTGGAGGAGCGCCTGCCTTCGTACATGCTACCTGCGTTCCACGTTCTGCTGCCCGAATTGCCACTGAACGCCAATGGCAAAGTGGACAAGCGGCAATTGCCCGCACCGGACATCCGCTCGATGCAGATGACCGTGGAGTACGTGGCACCGCGCAACGAGGTGGAACGGGCCTTGGCAGAACTCTGGGGCAAGGTGCTCGGCGTGGAGGACGTGGGGATCCACGAGAACTTCTTCGACCTGGGCGGTCATTCGATCCTCGGGATCCAGTTGCTGTCCCGGATCGAGCAACGTTTCGGGCGCACGTTCGGGTTGAACCTGCTCTTCCGCTCACCGACCATCGCGGAATTGGCGGTGGAACTGAGCGGCAGCGTGTCCGGGTCACCTGTACCGGACCTGATCAATGTGACACCGATCCGCACCGAAGGGGAACGGATCCCGCTTTTCTGTGTGCATGGCGATGAGGCCAACCACTACCTGCCCCGGTACCTGCATCCCGATCAACCGTTCTACGGGACCGTTCATCAAGGCGAAGATGGCCAACCGCTCCTGTACACCTCGGTGAATACGATCGCCGCACATTACATCGCCGAGTTGCGCCAGGTATTGCCACATGGCCCATACCGGATCTGCGGCTATTCCTTCGGCGGTGTGGTCGCGTACGAGGTGGCCCGCCAGCTGCGCGAAATGGGTGAGGATGTGCCGATGGTGATCATGCTGGACAGCTATGCGCCGGAGCCCTTCGTGGAGGTGATGAAGGATGAGCGCCGGTTCTATGAGGGCGTGAAGAAATTCGTCCTGCGACGGGTGGTACGCCTGGTCCACGGCATGGGCCGGGCACTGCCGACCAAGCTGCGTAATTTCAACATCATCGACACCTACGACGAGGCCACCCTTGCCTACCGGGCAAAACCATACGACGGGGATGTGTGCGTGATCAAGGCTGTTGGTTCACCAGGAACACCGGACATGGGCTGGCGGAAACATGTGCGCGGCAATGTGATCCTCCGGACCATTGAAGGCGACCATTACAACATCATCCAGGAACCTCTTGTTGCCGATCTGGCCCGGATCATGGACGGGGTATTGACCGAACAGGGGATCGCCAAGGCGAGGAAATGATGGAAGGGGGCCGCTCCCTGATCATCCATTGTGGGCGGACCGACCGGCAGGACGTGATCCGGGCGGAACCACCATCACTGACCACTGGCGCCTGCTACATCCATGTTGCCACGCTCGATGAGCTGCGGCCTATGGCCGGGACCTTCCTTGCGCACATCAACACGGAGGAACGTGCCCGCGCCGACCGCTTCCGGTTCGAGGCGGACCGCGAGCGTTTCCTCCTCGGGCATGGATGGATGCGTAAGCTTCTCTCCCACTACACAGGAACACCACCAGCAGCCATCGCCACCGTCCGTGGGCGATTCGGCAAACCAGCGCTCGCCGAGGGTGGCCCCTACTTCAACCTGAGCGATACGAAGGATGCCGTGGCATTCGCCGTATGTGCCACGGTGGAAGTGGGACTGGACCTGGAGACGATGGACCGGCGCGTGGACCATGATGCCGTGGGTGCGCATTACTTCACCCCGGAGGAACAACTGACGATCGCCCGGAGCGAGGACCAAAAGTGTACCTTCCTTGAACTGTGGACACGCAAGGAAGCCATCCTGAAAGCCTGTGGTGTGGGGATCATGGACGACCTGCGCAGCTTGCGGGTGGATGAGGCGGTGAATCCGCTCACGATCCGCCATGCCGAGTTCAAGGCCATGGCCGCCCCCGAATACCATGTGCGTACCTGGCGAACGGACAACATCCACCTGATCAGCCTGGCCACACCACGGCCAATGGACCGGATCCTGTTCTTCGGGGCCTGATCACTCCTGCTCCCCCCAGAACCGCGGGTGGAAATTCAACAGGTGGACCCGGTGGCTCGCCCTGGTGAGGGCCGTGTACAACCAACGCACGTAGCCCGCGTCGATCATCTCCTCGGTGATGTACCCCTGATCCACGAACACGGTGCGCCACTGTCCACCCTGTGCCTTGTGGGCCGTAACCGCATAGGCATACTTCACCTGTAGTGCCTGCGCGTACGGATCCTCGCGTACCTGCTTCCTGATAGCGGTCCTCGTACCGCCCCCGGCAACCTGCATCACGGCCTGTCGAAGTTGTTCGAGCCTTGCCATCGGTAGTGCTGGTGGATCGATCGCGAGCACATCCAGGAACACCTTCACCTCAAGCTCCCGATCCTCCATCCCGTTCCACCACTGCACCGTAAGGTCGGCGAAACGCATGCCGTAGCGCTCCTCGATGCCATGCACGCGCGATACCCGGATCTGTTCCCCGTTCGCGATGAGTTCCGCCCTGCCATTGCGGCCCGCCCAGAAATAATCATTCTTCACGACCATCAATCGATCCCCGGAGCACAGTTCCTCCTCGAACCCGTGGATCCGCGCCCTTACCTGCTGGCTGTACGCGAACGCACGTTTGTTGCTGCGGCAGATGATGCATACCTCCTCATCCCCATCCTGCGCGTATGCCGTTTCCAATGCATCCTGAAGGTCATGACCATCCGTGCGCACCAGATCCAGGAAGCCCTGACGGAAGAGGATGCGTGGAGGCTCCTCATGCAGCACCGCACGCAGAGCCGTAGCATTGGTAAGGATCCCGGAGCTCGCCGCCTGCCGCACCACATCGGTCAATTCCACCACACCTGCCACCACACCGAAAGCGGCGAGTTCCTTCGGCTCCAATGCCGGGCTGTGATCACTTCCCACGGGTGGTAACTGGGCCGGGTCGCCGATCAATAGGACCCGCGTACCCGGTGCGGCATGGATGTGCTCGAACAGGTCTTGCAGCAGGTCGCGGTTCCACCAACCACCATCCCCACCCTGGCGACCGATCATCGATGCCTCATCCACGATGAAGAGCGCGCCGGGATCACGGTTCGGCGCCACCTGCGACATGAAGTGGCCCTCCTCATCGCCCATGGAGCGATAGATCCGGCGATGGATCGTGGATGCCGACCGGCCTGCATAGGAAGCAAGCACCCGGGCCGCCCGTCCTGTGGGGGCCAGTAGCACCACCGGACTGCGTTCCGCTTCGAGCACCTTCACCAAGGCACCGACCAGTGAGGTCTTCCCGGTCCCGGCATAACCTTTCAGGATCAAGGCTGTGCGTTCCTTTTGTGTGGAAAGGAGCCGCTCCAGGGCCCACGCCGCACGTTCCTGTCCGGCCGTTGGAAGGTGGCCGAGCGCATCGAGCAGACGCCTGCCCAGGGCGATGGCCTGTGTTCCTGTGGTCATGTGGAGCGCCCGCTGGACGTGGCCAAGGCACTTTCGTACCAAGCGCCTGCGGGGTGAAATTACCCTACTTTTGGTCGCTTCCGGGATCATGAAAAAAGCACTCTTCATTGCGATCGCGATCTTCCTGATGATCGCTGGAGGCACCCTGCTGTTCATCGGCGCCATGGAGGGTCAAGGGCCGAACATGCTTGTCGGCGCCGGCCTGGCCTTCCTGGCTGGCGTGGTGGCCTTGCTGATGCAATACGGCGTGTTCAGCGAGCGTGTCGGGAACATCCTCGGGATCATGTTCGTGGTATCGGCCATGGTGCTGGCCTATCGGAACTACCGTGATACCCATCCGCCTCCTATCGGTCCGATGGGAGCACACACGCAACCTGGTACCGGGCATGATCGTTGAGCGGATCGCACCGGGCACCTGCCGCACCAAGGACCATCGGACGGAGGAGGAACGTGCCCATCATGTGGGCGTGGTGATCGGTCAGGGCGTTTCGGCATGGGTGGCGCAGGATGTGCGCAACGGGAAAGTGACGGCCCTGCATTGGGCTCCGGATGCCGATGCGTTGCGATCGGTGGATCTTCCCAAGCACCCCCGTTCGGTCACCTATGTCTCGCTACCGGAGTGGAGCACCCTGGTTCCGGAAGGGGCACTGGGACACGGGACCTCTGAGGACCACCTTGCCCTGGTGCATGGACGACTCCCGGGCACGGATGTGCGCGAAGAACCGCTGCACACCATCGGCGCCCAATGCCTTTATCTGGCCGAGCCGACGAACGAACACAGCATTCTGGACCGTTATCCCTTCGCACGCAGCCTACCCTTGCAAGCCGTGTTGGTGAATGGTGCACGGTCGCGGGTGCGGAACAGTCCCGTCCTGCTGCTGCATCGCGGCGCGGACCGGATGGATGTCGCCATCGCGGATCGGAATGGCCTGTTGCTGAGCAGTTCCTACCCGGCACGCACCGCGGAGGACGTCCTTTACTTCTGCCTGATGGCCACGGAGCGCACCGGACTACGACCTGAACACGTCGCGCTTCGCACTGGTGGCACCCACTTGCGCAAGGCCGAACGTGAACTCCTCAGCACCTATTTCGCGGATCATGCGTCAGCGATCCCCAACACCGTGCTGGGTCCGCTGCCCGGTGACCTGGAGGCCGACCAGTGGCTCGCCGCATTCGACCAGATCGCATGCGTATCGTAGGTGGCAAGCACCGCAACCGTAGGCTTCACCCTCCGCACGAGATGGAGGCACGCCCCACGACCGACTTCGCCAAGGAGGGCCTCTTCAACGTGCTGCAGCATAGCATCGCCTTGGAAGGGATCCGTGTGCTCGACCTCTTCGCAGGGACGGGGAACATCTCGTTGGAGTTCCTTTCCCGCGGTGCGGCGGAAGTGATCTCGGTGGAACAGGACCGCAACCTGTACAGCTTCATGCAGCGCACCGCACGCGAGCTGAAGGAGGAGGGGTGGCGCATGGTGAGGGGTGATGTCTTCACCTTCCTGGGTAGCCATCGCGGACAGTATGATGTGGTCTTCGCCGACCCTCCGTTCCACCTTGAGGGGATCGACCGCATACCGAGGTTGGTGCGGGAGGGCGGAATGCTGACCGCGGATGGCCTCCTGATCCTGGAACACCATGAGAAGACGAATGTGAGCCAGATCCCTGGATTCCAGCGCACCCGGGAATACGGCACGATCCACTTCAGCTTCTTTGGGGCTTGAGCGCCGGTGCTGGCCCCGCCGCACGTTGTGAAGGTGAAGGTGCATGGCCGTTGGTGCGCAGTATCTTTCACCGGTCAAAACGGGAGCACCATCCATGAGCAGACCGATCGCCGTCTTTCCGGGCAGTTTCGACCCGATCACCGTGGGCCATGTGAGCATCGTTGAACGTGCGCTGCCGTTGTTCGAGCGCATCATCATCGGTATGGGTGTGAACAACACGAAGCGTGCGATGTTCGATCAGGAACGGCGCCTGGCCTGGATACGTGCTGCGTTCAAGGGACACCCGCAGGTTGAACCCGTTGCCTTCGAGGGGTTGACCGTTGACCTGTGCCGGAACGTGGGGGCCGGCTTCATCATCCGTGGCCTGCGCAACAGCACCGACCATGGATACGAGCGGAGCATCGCCTTAATGAACAGGCAATTGGCCGGGGTGGAGACCATCTTCCTCCCTTCGGCCTCGGAACATGCGCACATCAGCAGCACGATCGTGCGCGAGCTGATCGCCAATAAGGCCGATGTCTCCGCGTTCGTCCCCATGGACCTCGGACCCAATCCCTGATGCGCATCCTGCTGGTCGGCCTTGCCCTGCTGCTCCGATCCCTGCTGCTGGCTGGCTCCTTCAGTATACAGGTGACCGCCCCCGGCATGGGTGCCGACGTGGTATCCCTGTACCGGTACAGCGACCTCTTCACCCTACGCACCGAGCTTGTGGCACGTGGCCTCATGGACACGACCGGGACCGTTACGCTGCAAGGCAACGTGGAAGGAACCGTGCGCATGCAGTTGCGTATCGGGGAGCGCACGGCGGACCTCTACCTACGGGATGGGTCGGACCTGCACGTGACGGCTTACGACCTGGGTGTGGCACGCAGCATCAACGGGACCACCCGCATGGGGATCCGCTTCACCGGGATCGATCCGTTGGATGTGAATGCCCTGACCACGGACCTGAATGAACGGATCGACGCCTTCATCGCTGAGGACCTTGCCACCGACGAAGCCGCCGGAATGCAGGCCTTGGATGTGCAACGCCGGGCGGGTACGGCAAAACCCGATAGCACCCAACGACCGCCCACGCTCTTTGTGACCCCGGTGCTTTCGAAAGCCAGGGTGGACAGTTTCACGGTGAGGCTGCGGCGGTTCTACCAGGACGTGAAGGATCCCTGGTTCGCCCATTACCTCGACAACAGCATCGCCGGACTGAACATTGGACCCCGCACCAACGAACGCGACCTTTTCGAGGCATTCGTGCAAGGAAAGTCGGTGCGCTATGATGACCCGGAGTACGTCCGGCTGATCCGCACACTGTTCAGTGAGAACCTCGAACGGCTGCACAGGAACAATGAGGACACGTTACGGGCCGTTGCGGCAAGCGGTAACGCGGCAACCATGCGCCAACTGTTCCAAGGGAACGACTTCCTGCGGACCGATGACCGCCTGGCCGAACTGGTGATGATGGATCAGCTTTACCTGCATCATTCGGAGAAACCAGTGGCCCAGGAATACATCGAAATGATCCTGGAGGACGCGACCCGATCCAGCTCCTTCCCTGAACATCGGGTGATCGCTGCGAACATGCTGCACGACCTCACCTTGATGCGTGTGGGCAGCACACTCCCCCCGATGCGCCTCGAGGATGACCGCGGAGCCCCTTTCGACCTGACCGCTTTGCTGAACGGTCCTGTATGCGTGGCCTTCACCGCCGGTTGGTGTACCTATTGCACCGCCGAGATCAGCAGCTTGATCGCCATGGCCGAGGAGTACAAAGGAGCTGTTACGGTGGTGATCATCGGGTTGGACGGGTCCTTGGATGACCACAATGCCCTACGCAAACGCATGCCGGCCTCTTCCCATGTGACGTGGTCGCACGCAGTAGCGGAACAGCAAGTGCGTGATGACCTTCGGATCCGGAGTGTTCCGGCATTCCACCTGCTGAACGGCGACATCCTGTCGCGATCGCCAGCGCCCGCACCCAGCCAGGGTCTCGGCGAGTTCTTCTTCAAGGCCAGGGCTGCAGCGGAAAAGGGCCAGCGCTTGAAGGTGTGGGATGAGTGAGGACACATGTGGGCATGTGCGCATGTGCTCATGGAATGCGCACCATGGTGGCAGAAAAATGCACCCGTGGCCGGTGGGGCATGGAACATGACGGCCCCAGGGCACGATCGATCCGGTAGTTGATGCCTGCTAACGTAGTGCCCGCCATGTCCTGAGCACGGGCAACAACGATGGATAGGTATCCGCCTCCATCATGCGCACGCCTGCTTCGTCCAGCCAGCGCACCTCTTCGATGTCCTCCTCGGATTGAGCGGTCAACATCTCCTTGGATGAGGCGCGCATCAGGAACCAATCGGTGCGTTTGAGGTGTTGCTTCCCTTTGCGCTCATACGTGTGCCACGTGCTGGTGACCGGCTTGACCAGCTCGACCTGGTTCAGGCCACACTCCTCCTGCACTTCACGTACGGCACCCACCTCGACGGCTTCGTGCTTCTCCACCTTGCCCTTGGGTAGGTCCCATTTGCCGAGGCGTTTGATCGCCAGCAATCGACCACGCTCATCCTCAACAACACCACCAGCTGCGAGCACAAAGACGTGGTCATCACAGAAGGCCTGCCAGGCGTCGAAACCCTCAGCGTATACATCGATGTCGCCCTCTTCTTCGCCCGAAATCAACCGATCGATGAGCGCGTGTAATTCCTTCTTCGTGGTAAGTGCGACCGCACGGCGACCCTGCTCTGGGATCGACCCGTCGGAGAAGCGGATGGAACGCCCCCCGATGTAAACGTCGTACTTTCGTGGCATGTCCGTTCAGCTCGATCCAGCACTAAAGGTCGCGGAGTTCCTGCTCCAGATCAAGGCCGTCAAACTTAGTCCGAAGAAACCGTTCACTTGGGCGAGCGGCTGGAAGAGTCCGATCTACTGCGACAACCGGAAGACGCTCTCCTACCCTGCGGTGCGCACCTATATACGGCAGCAGTTCGTACACATCGTGAACAGCGAATTCGGACGACCGGACATGATCGCAGGTGTGGCGACCGGTGGCATTGCACATGGCGCGTTGGTGGCGCACGACCTCGGCCTGCCCTTCATTTACGTGCGAAGTGGAAGCAAGGACCACGGGCTGAAGAACCAGGTGGAGGGGGACCTTACTGTGGGTCGCAGTGTCGTGGTCGTGGAAGACCTGGTGAGCACGGGTGGCAGCAGCCTCAACGCCGTACAGGCCCTACGCGATGAAGGACTGGACGTGAAAGGCATGGTTTCCATCTTCACCTATGGCTTCGACCAGGCGCGCGATGCCTTCGCCGATGCCAAGGTGAAATTGCACTCACTCACCAACTACAGCGTTCTGCTTGACCAGGCACTGCGCAGCGACTACATCACCGAAAAGGACGTGGTCTCGCTGAACGAGTGGCGAAAGGATCCGGCGGGATGGGACGTGGTGAAGGCGTGAGAGAGGTTGAGAGAGTGATCAATAGGGTATGGTCCATATTGGCCGTTGTGGGTCGGCTACGGCGATCCGAGCAGGTCGCAAACAGGTACACTGGATGGGTTAAAGAACTGTACTGAACCAAGCATGACGACGATCGAAAGCAAGCACGTGGAGATCCGCAAAGGCGCAACGGAGTTGTATGTCTTCCTACAGGACATGAACAACTTCCAGCAATTGCTACCGAAGGACAGGATCAGCGAATGGAAGAGTGATGGGCGCTCGTGTTCCTTCAAGGTGCAGGGCGCGGCCACCATCGGGCTCGAACTGGCCGGTGGCGAGGCTCCAGGACATCTGATGCTGAAGGCGACAGAGCGCAGCCCCTTCCCCTTCACCTTGGACGTGTTCCTAAAGGAGAATGGCGGCACCACCACCGCGTGGCAGGAGTTCAAGGGCGAGATAAACCCCTTCATCAAAATGATGGTGGAAAAACCGCTGAAGAACCTGTTCGACCATATCGCGGACCGGATGGCGGCGATCCACGGGTGAACCCCGGCGGGTGCGTTGTGCATGCTATCGGAGCCGGATAGCTTTACGGGGCATGAGCACAGGACAGCATACCATCACCTTGGTCCTCATTACCTTCTTCCTGGCCACGGGTTGCCGGAAGGATAGCACCGAGCCTTCAGTGCCCGCACCGTCCTACATCGCGGCACAGGTGGACTCGGCTTTCATCCAGGCCCCGAACGTGATGACCCCGAATGCCGACGGGATCAATGACCTGTTCAGTGTGAGCGCACGCAACATGGTCTCCCTAAGAACGACGATCGAGCGGATGAACGGCGATACGGTCTTCTGGTCGGACTCGATGTACCCCGTCTGGGCAGGGCCGGTGCCCATCACGCTAGGCGGTATCGTGTCCATCTCTCCGGAATGACCGTATCCGGCCACCACCTGTCCGGCCGTGCCTATCTGGACCTGCTCGACTACAACGGTGATACCTGTCTGCACTTTATCGGAGACCCGGTGACCATGGACCAATTCGATCCGAGGACCTTCGGGGTGAGCCTTCCCTCCAGCGACCTCTTTTGTGAATAAGGCTTCAATGGACCGGTGGACACTGGGCCTCGCTCACCAACTTTGCGGCCATGGCCTCCCGTCGATCCCGCCCGGCCAATGATGATGCGAAGCCGGCCAAGCTCTCCAAGGCCGCGCTGCGCAAGTTCTTCCGTGTGTTCCGCTACATGCGCGGGCAACGCGGGCTCTTCGCCGTGGGCATGGGTTGTCTGCTGCTCACCAGTCTGTTGAGCGCGGCGTTCCCTTTCCTCATCGGCAAGTTGATCGACGCCAAGGCCTTCACCGGTTTCTGGGCCGCACCGCTCAATGACATGGGCAATGTGCACTCCATCCTGAAGCTGCTACTGCTGGTGTTCGCCGCACAGGCCTTCTTCGGTTTCTGGCGGATCTGGACCTTCGGTTCGGTGACGGAGAACGCACTGACACAATTGCGCCGCGAAACTTACGCCCATGTGCTCACCTTGCCCATGGCCTTCTTCGCGCAGCGCCGCGTGGGCGAGCTCAACAGCCGCATCAGCGCCGACGTAGCACTCCTGCAAGACACGTTCACCACGGTGCTGGCCGAATTCCTGCGGCAGTTCGTGGTGCTCACCGTATGCATCACCGCGTTGATGTACCTGAGCAGTGAGCTGATGATCACCATGCTTGTCACGCTGCCGGTGGTGATGCTGGTGGCGGTGTTCTTCGGGCGCTTCATCCGCAAGCTGAGCAAGCAGGTGCAGGACCGCATCGCCGAGAGCAACGTGATCGTGGATGAGACCCTACAGGGCATCCAGAGCGTGAAGGCCTTCAGCAACGAAGGCTTCGAGACGGAACGTTATGGGCAAAGCGTGCTTGGCGCGCGCAAGCTGGCGCTGCTGGCGCTGCGGTGGCGCGGGGGGTTCGTGAGCTTCATCATCTTCTGCATGTTCGGTGTGGTGGTCTTTGTGGTGTACCGCGCGGCCCTGCTGAAGGATGCCGGGTTGATGAGCATGGGCGATATCACTTCGTTCGTGGCCTTCAGCATCATGATCGGTGCGAGCATCGCGGGCATCCCCGAACAAGTGACCTCACTGTTGAAAGCCGTGGGCGCCACCGAGCGCCTGATGGACCTGCACGACGAGACGGCCGAACCGGTGGACCTCGGACCGAAGGCCGTTCCCCTGCCCCTGCGCGGGCGGATCGAATTCCGTGACGTGCGTTTCCACTACGCCTCCCGGCCCGATATGCTGGTGCTGCACGGCGTGTCGTTCAGCGCGGAACCTGGCCAACGCATCGCGCTGGTGGGGCCCAGCGGCGCGGGCAAGAGCACCATGGCCTCGCTGGTGCTGCGCTTCTACGATCCCGTGGGTGGCGCTGTACTGATCGACGGCAAGGACGCGCGCGAATACCCGCTCACCGCACTG
>JADLAI010000132.1 GCA_020848295.1 Flavobacteriales bacterium | reverse complement strand
TCGAGCAGGTGCAGGTAGGCTCCTCGCTCGTTCATGGTGCCCCCGCCGTGCAACCGCCATGCGGCGAAGCCGTTCATGGCCAGGCCGAACAAGGCGATCCCGATCATGCCGGTGGCGTGTGGCTCGGCGGGGGCCCAGAGCTTGGGCACGCTCACCACCAACATGCCGATGGCACCGGCGATGAGCACCACGCTCGTGAGCCATCCGCCCAGCATGCTATACCGTCCGTACCCATAGCTGTATCGGGCGTCGCGCCCCTTGGTGGCCACGCGTTGCAGGTACCAGGCTGTTCCCAGTACCAAGCAATCTCCCGCATCGTGGAAGGCATCGGTGAGCACCGCGATGCTGCCCGTCCACCAGCCCCCGACCACCTCCACCAAGGTGAAGGTGAGGTTGATGAAGAAGGCCAGGCGTAGGGCTTTGGCACTCGACTCATGGACATGGCCGTGGGAGTGGGCGCTGTGATCGTGCGAATGGTCGTGATGGTGGTGACCGTGGCCCATGGCGTGGCGAAGGTAGGAGAGGGCATTCGGTAGGACGGAAGCCCTGGTGCCGGGTACGACTAGTGTTGCGATTTATTATTAAGCATATTAAACACTCAGGGGCTTCCCAGTGTATGTCCATTCGAAGGGCTTGGCCCTTTCCCGGTTGTATGTGCGGATGTAGTCCATGAGTTGGTCGACGAGCTGCTGCTTGGATGTCCAGACACCACCCTTGATCACGTCCTTGGAGAGGATGTTGAAGAAGGTCTCCACTTGGTTGAGCCAAGAGGAATATGTGGGCGTGTAGTGCAGGGTGATCTTCCGTTTGCGGCGCAGCCATTCCTTGACCTCCTGTGACCTGTGAGTTGCCAAGTTGTCCACGATGATGTGCAGATGCTTGTTGCGGAAGGTCCGGTCGAGCTTCTTGAGGAAGGCCAGGAAGGTGGCTGTGTTGTTGGCTTTCACCGGCGTGGCGGTCACCTCGCCGGTATGCACGGCCAGCGCAGCCATCAGGGCCACGGTGCCATTGCGCTTGTAGGTGGCGGTCATGCGCTTGGGCGTGCCTGTGCGCAGGGCGAGTACTAGCTGGGTGCGGTCCAGCGCCTGTATCTGGGTCTTCTCATCGACACTGAGCACGATGGCGTTGGCAGGCGGGTTCATGTACAGGCCAACGATGGCCAGCATCTTGGACTCGAACTCCGGGTCCGGGCTCTTGCCGCACCAGTATTCGGTCCGATGCGGCTTGAGGTCCGCCCGTTGGAGCACCCCCTGGACCGTGGACTTGCTCACCCCGGTGGCCTTGGCGATCCGCTCCTGTGACCAGGAGGTGTACCCGCCCGCAGGCCGCTCGCAGGCCAGTTGCACGATCCGCGCCTTGGTGGTCGCTGGTATGCTCGTGGGCTTGCCCGGACGTGCAGCATCTCGCAAGCCATCGATACCCTTCTGCCGGAAACGGTTCCGCCATTTGTTAACCACCGACCAGCTAAAGCCGCTACGCTTTGCCACCACCTCCATGCTCAACCCCTCAGCGCTTAACAACACCACTTGCGCCCGCTGTGCGTAGCGCTTCTCGATGCTGTGCGACCGGGCCATCATCCTGAGTTCCGCCCTTTGCTCATCGTTGATGGGGATGGGCGCAGCCTTTCGTGCCATGCCCCAAAGATGAACATTAGTATTGTTATTTACAAATCACAACACTAGCTTGGGCCTGGGTGGGTCCTGGCTATAGTCGATCGAGCGCCAGCATCAATTCCGGCTTCTTCCTTCGGGCTACCGCGATGTTCATGCCGTTGGACATGATCACCTCACCGCCTTCGCCTTTGATGTACTTCTTGATGTGCTTCCTGCTGATTAGGTAGGAATTATGGACGCGGATGAATTCCTGTTCCCCAAGGAGGTCTTCGAATTCCTTCAAGGTGCGCGAGATCACCAAGCGCTTTTCGTCCCGCAGATGCAAGGTGGTGTAGTTGGAGTCGGACTCGCACACGACGATCTCGTTCACATGCACCAGCTCCAAACCGTCGCTCACCGGCAATGCGATGACGCGATCACCCATGGATCGGTCGATGTTCTTCAAGAGCATGTCCACCATGACGGGCTTGTCAGTGGTCCGAACGGCTTGTTCCACCTTGCCGATCGCCTCCGCTAGTTCTGCGGGGTCGATCGGTTTCAACAAATAATCCAATGCGCTGAACCGGATGGCCTTTATCGCGTAGCTCTCGTGTGCCGTGGTGAAGATCACATGTGGACGCCGCTCGCCCAAGGCACGCAGGAGGTCGAAACCGGTCTTGTCCTTCAGCTCGATGTCAAGGAAGAGGACCTGTGGCGAGGTGTGTCGAACGAGGTCGATCCCGCTGGGAACATCCGTGGCAATGCCCAACACGTTCACCTCGGGATGGCGACGTTGGAGGAGAGCAGAGAGCATTTTGCGCGGCGACTCTTCATCGTCCACGATTAGAGCTGTCAGGGCCGTTGGCATAGGGACTTGCTCGTTCGTTGGCTTAGTGGGAATTAACTACACCTATTGACAGACATCCATGGCCATGAAGTTGGTCGTGTTGTATGATTGCATTCATTGCAGGAACCCTGCACTAACGGAATCGATGATCGCGGTTTGGTCATGTAGGGGATATTCTGTGCAGGCTAATTCAGCATCAGCAATGCGGTGGGTTGTTTTTGGTTGATTATACCATCCGCCCCACGTCAGATACAAGCCCGAGTTGGTGTAGGGATGCGCATATCCTCGCAACGTGTCCGTGTAGTGGAAGACTCGATCGGGCGTTCCGGTGGCCCTGAATCGCAAACGATAGCTCACCCAGATCGGATGGCCGATGCTGTCCAGGATGTTCCACGTAGAGATCGCGTTCCAGATTGACGTGTCTAAGGGGTACTGTGATGGCGTTGCAGACCAACTGATAAACGTGTAGCAGACCGCGCGTGGTGCATACGTGCTTGGTTGGGCGGAATAGGATTGGTAAGGTGAAGCGTAGAGTCCGCTATTGTGGCCAAAATACATCCACTGGTTTTGGAATTGAAGGCACCCACAAGGGCCTTCCGCGGTTTGGTCCATGCGTTCGATGTATGCTCGAAGTGAGATCGTTGGACCGGATTCGACAGTGTCCGGGATATTGGGAAAAGGTAGTGTGAAGGATCTCATCACTTCGGCCCCATCTTGTTCATTACGAACGATGGAGCAACAACAACCGTTATTTTCGGTGGCTTCTGGGTCGTAGTTGCTAAAGGCTGGATCATTACATCCAACAACGACTTTGCGGCAACCACTTCCGAGGGCAATGATCAGGATGGCGGCAGGAATGAGTGGAAGAGTTCGCATTGGTTTTGCCATCAGGGGTTGTCAAGCGCATAGCGACCAAGGATAATGGATAGGCTCCCCCTGTACATCATGCGTGCATAAGCATCAGCCCCTTCCTCGACTTGGCTATTAGCATCACCTTGAAAGCGGATCGATTCGGCGATGCCCAGCGCAAGGTCCACCCGCCCGTTGAAGGTCCATCCGAGACCGCAATAGGCTGACCAGTACCAACGCTGGTAAGTCTCATTGGTGGTCTGCATCGCACTCTCCGGGATGGGCTCGTTCACTGGCCAGCTTTCAGGCATGGTGCGTACAAGCCGCCTATGGATACCAACTTCTGGGCCGGACCGGACATCACAATGAAAGCCGCTCCGGTTTACACGGTTTCGCCAAAATGGGCGTTGCAGCTTCCTGCTCATGGCACGGACCAATACGTCAGCTTTATTCACTCTAGCGTAGAGCCGAATCCCTGCATTGAAGGCCACAATTTGTGAGGGCAGTATGGTGAAGCTTTTTTCCGTTGGCGGCAAAGGTGTTCCGGGAGCGCTTAGGGCGATGTAAGCAATGCGATACATGTTCTCGGAAGCTGTCAGGGGCCTAGTATAGGATGCTCCAGGCATGTGGGCGATACTGCCGCATAGGGAAATATCAAATTGCGAACCCACCGGAAAGAGGCCACCGATATGTGCACCGTAAACTTGGGGAAAAGCGTGTAGGGCGTTCTCAACCTCTGGCGATAACCCGAAATGGCCTCCAAGGAATATACGAGCACCTAGCTTGGCGTCCTTCTCCTCACCTGTGGAGTTGTTCGCAATGGAATCAGGGTTAACGTTTTGTGCGAAACAGAACGATATGCCGTACAGAATCGCTGCGCCCACGAAGAGCCGCCTATGGTAGGGTCCTCTGGTTGCCATCTGCAAATTATTAAAGAGACTATGGGTATCGCTAGGTCAGTCGACCTTTCGTATGGGTTACCGACTAGTGAGGATCAGATTTCGTCCCATGGTAGTAACAGTACCACACATGTGCCTACGGGCATGGGAAGATAGGTAAAGTGCGCCGTGACTCCGCGTTGTGCGGACCAAAGCTCGAGACGCTCTTTGGTGATCGAAGTGCCTAGTGAGGTATGGCCATTTCCTTTTGTCGTCGTGGTTTGTCGTCCAACTCCGTCATCCTCTACGGTGACCCGCAGAGCGGTATCGGCCCTGGCAACCGAGAGTCGTAGGAGCCCGTGCCCATCCTTCCTCGCCAGCCCGTGCCATACCGCGTTCTCTACAAAGGGTTGCAGGAGCATTGGAGGAATGGTTACGGCTTCGGGATCCACGTCGCTTGAAATGTCCACCTCATAAGAGAAGCGGTTCTTCAAGCGCATCCGCTCAAGTTCAACGTACATGCCAAGTACGTCCAATTCCCTCTGCAAGGGCACCTCGTTCAAGCGACTCATCTCCAAGACCTGCCTCATCAGTTTGCTGAACTTGGCAAGGTATCCAGCGGCTACTTCGGCCTCGTTCTCCTGGATGTGCTCTTGTATGCTGTATAGCGCATTGAACAGGAAATGCGGGTTCATCTGCGATCGCAACGCTTTGATCTCCAACTCTGTCGAGTGCCGTTCCGCCCGCGCTTGACGGATGCGGCGATCGGAACGGTAGTACAAGGCCCCGCCTGCGATGGCGAGTAGAGCGCACGCTGCTATGATGACGGCGGCCTTCCAATTCTTTCGAGCCTTCACCCGTTCGCCATCCAAAGCCGTTTCAAGTGCGCGGGTCGTTTGGGCGAAAGTGTTGCGAAGTTCGTTGATATAGGTTTCGGTTTCGAGGTCCATGGCCGCAAGTAGAACCTCGTTTTGTTTCGCGATGTTCTCCATGCTGTCGGCTTCCTGTAGACGACCCAATTTGGCATAGACCCCACGCAGTAGAAGAGCACCTTGCTGCTTCAAGTCCGGATCGTTCGCTTCCGTGGCCACACTCATGCCCTTTATGCCGACGGGCTCCGCTTCGGCAAAGGAACCTGTCCCGAGAAGCTCTTCGGTCATACCGATGTACCCCCGCGCCTCGGTGCGTTTGTCCCCAGTGGCATGGGCCAATTCGATGCTGCGACGATAGAGCTTGGTGGCCCCACCGCACTCCTCGATCCTCCGGCACATATCACCCATAGCTGCCAGAGCGATGCCTTCCAGATCGCGTCTGCCGATGGCCCGCGCCTTTGTGCGCGCGCTGTCCAGGGCGGAGAAGGCCGCTTCAAATTCGCTCTGTTCACCGCGCACTTTGCCAATGCGTAAGAGGGCGATACATTCGCCGGAGTCCGAACGCAGGGTGCTAAATGCCACCAAGGACCGTCTGAAAGAGGCTTCGGCCAGTGCGGGCTCGCGGATCAGCTCCAAGGCTTCGCCCATTTCAAAATGCTCGCGGGCCGCTTGTTCACCGCCTATCTTGCTTACGGGCTTGGAAAGGCGGTTGCGGAACTTGGCGATGTTGCTCGAGTCGACCCTCAAGCCATGAGCTGATGGCCCAACACTCCCTGAACTGACTGTGCTATACAGGATCTTCGGTTGGGGTACGGTTGCATGGTTCGTGGACACTTCCTCCTCCAGTTCCTGTACTCCTGGGCTTTCTGGCTCCGGTGGTCCAGATCGGTTTTCGGGATGCGATGTGCTTGGTTCTTTCGGCGGTGTGTCTTGACCTCCGGGGTCAGGGTCGCGCATCTCTACTTTGGCTACGTTCTCTTTTGAATTGACCTGCTGGGAACCTGTTGAGCCATACGGTCGAGCGCGCGCACCTTTTGTGTTGTCCGGCAGGTAGCCCGTTGAGCCGTATGGCCGGTCGCTGGCATTCGCGTAGTTGAGATTCGCACGCTTTATGAAGTAACGGGCTTGATCCATATTCCCAGCTTCGGCATGTAGCTCACCGATGGCCAGGAACGCGTCACGGATACCCGGCTCAAAGTCGGCCCGGATGAACTGATCCTTTGCGATCTCGTATTGCTTTATCGCTGCGATCGCGTCTCCGCGTGTTCGACAATGCTGGGCAACGTTGAATTGAGCGGTCGCCTTGATACGGTTCAACGCTTTCTTTTCGATCGGTTTGAGCACGAGTCCTGCGGGCCCGGGCTTCACCATATTGCCAATAGCGGTTAAAGCAGCTTGACTGAGTTGGAGGCTCGAGTCGGGTTCAGTGTCGAAAAGTGCCACTGCCAGGAAGAGCATGGCCTGAGCTTTTGTGGTGTCATGCGGCGCTGTACGGATCAGCGCACGGAGCGCATCGGGGTTGGTCGGATATTGGGCATTGACGGAGCAGGTGATCGAGAACAGCCCCAGTAGTATGTGTGCCTTGAGAATAGGGTGCCAGGGAAGGCTCATGGTCATCCATTCAGTTTCGCCGGGTCAGTGAAGTGCACTGGCCCGGGTGATGCTGAGAATACGTACTGCAATCTATTCAGAATAGATGAACCAAGCAGATGATCGAGTGCGAGAATACAGGGGCCTTTTCCCTTCATGCTCGCACTCGATCACATACTGCGGAACCGATCCTTCCACTCCACCAAGGTCGAATGCACGGATCTCTTGTCAACGTGCCACTACGATACGCTGCATCCCACGACCTTCCGAATGTTCCCACTGTAGGGTGTAGGATCCGGCAGAGACCAGGCTGAGGTCGATGGCTGGTTGTGTGCTGGTCAATAGGGCCGAGGATACTTGCGCCCCCATGGCGTTCAATACGCGCACGCGGATGTCGCCTCGAACGCTGGTTGATCTCACAGTGAAGTTGCCCGTGTTCGGGTTCGGGAAGGCGACCAACCCGAACGAACCTTGCTCCTCATGAACACCAACGGTAACCTCCGTATCAAAGCACACTTCATTCCCTACGCACACGCCATCGGTGGCGGTCACGCAGATGCTATAAACGCCAGCCTGCTCGGGTGGCATGAGATAGGCCACACCATCGGCTGGAGTGGCATCATCCCAGCTCCATCCGGTCGGAATGATCCAATCGTATGATCCCGCATCGTCTAGCTCTGGCGTTGCATTGAAGGTTAATGTGCCGACTTCCGGCACGTCCGCTGGGCCATCAATGCCGTCCAGTGCAAGGTTCGGGACGATCAAGAGCACTTCCGAACTGTCGTTCGAACAAGCACCGATCCCCGGTACGATGTACGTGTATGTCCCTTCTGGGTCCGAGCCCGGAACGAAGATGCCGGTAGTGGCCATGAAGTTGAATCTCCACAAACCACCGATCTGTGGATTGCCTCCCAATAGGGAAAAGAGGCTGAATGCTGGTTCATTTGCGCAGACTACTGTGGTCACGTCAGTTCCTGCATTCGGGGCGAGGTCTTCAGTTACCACGACCGTGGCGCTGGCATCGGGGTGGATGCCTTCTCCGCTCACCGTATAGATGTAGTTGCCAGGTTGCATTGTAAGTGGGTCGTATTGCCCAGTGGTTGGGCTCGGACCATTCCATGTGCCGCCAAGGTCCGGGCTCCCCTGCAGTGCAAGGAGAAGGCTGGCTGAGGGGGCGTTGGAACAGATCGCGAGGGAACCATCTTCGCCGGCATTGGGCGGGTCACCACCGCCACCGAAGCAGCTTGCTGCTAACGTGATTTCGGGCCTTACGAACTCTAAGGGCACTTCGGGATGGGCCTGGATGTTCGAGCAGGGTAGTGCCGCCAGTAAGGTCAGGGCCATGCTACATGCACGCGTCGGCTGATGCGTGAAGGTGTTCGTGAAAGGTTGCATGTTCGCCGTGGTGTTATTCCGTGGTGTATTACTTACCGGACGAGCGTGATGGGTACGACCGTCCATGCATGTTGCACGCGAATCTGGAGCATGTATGTGCCAGGGGCCTCGTTCCGCAGATCGAGCACCAGTTGTCCGTCGGCTGAGGAACCGATTTGCGGTATCAACCTCCTGCCGAGGAGGTCCAGCACGATCAACTCAGGTGGGTCCTGTCCTTCCGACATCGAGATTTGGAAGATCCCGTTGCTTGGGTTGGGGAAGACCAGCGGTCCATCCGGCCGGGCAGTTGATTCGGGCAATCCAACAGTGCAGTTCACATTCGTGACCATCAACGAGGCTGAAGTGGTCTGTTCGCAGTAGTTCGTTCCAGTCACGCTGATCTCACCGAGAGAGGAGCCTAGGATCACCTCGATCGATCCGGAGTCGGAGGCTTGTGGCTCCCAATCTGATGGGAATGACCAGGTATAGCTTGTGGGCAAGGCATGGTCCGGTGCAATGACCGCTTGTGCCGTGAAGGTGACGGTATCGCCGATGCATAATTGCGGCTCGGAGGCGGTGATGGAAGTGATGGCCATGTTGGGTGTATCAGTGATGTTGACCAGTTGGGTCACCACGGAACTCCATTGCCCATGGTTATCTCGAAGCTGGAGCTTGAGTACGTGCGGCCCGGACGGATAGCCGCATAGCTCGAGCAGTTCATCGTAAGTGAGTACAGTCTGAGGTGTTTCGAAATTCAGGTAGCGCATATCGGTACCCGGAGCTGGATTGGCGAAGCTGCTCCACCAGTAACGGATGGCAGTGATCTCCCAAGGTCCTGGTTGGCCGACATGAAGGGCGCGTGTGACAACGGAGCTCCAGCACGCCTGTCCGGCCGAAGGTTGATCCTTCCACCGGAAGTGCACCAAGTGTTGTCCCTGAGATAGACCGGCCGTATTGAGTTGTTGATCCACCAGGTCGATCATGGGTGCGGGTGTTACCGGCACGTACGCGCGTGCTTCGTGGTTCTGATCGAACCAATACTCAAAGCTCACGATATCGGGAGGTTGTTGGGCTTGGGCGCTTAGCACACTTGAGAGCACGAACAGTAGGATGATCAGGTTGCGTTCCATGGCCGTTCAGTCTTGTTGGGCAGCGGCCGAGAAATTCACACTGATCACACCACCGGTTGTGTTGCCTAGTGGGTTCAAGCTTATCCAATGGGGGTTGAAGGGGATGGCACCTTCTTTCCAAGTGGAAGGCCCGCCATAGATACCGGAGTCAACGCCACCCATGTTCAGGGCCGGACTTGTGGTCGGTGTTAAGCGGTAGTCATAGTTGTAGTCGAATCCAGTCCAAACTGGAACATTCCTGAAAACGTTCGTGCTATTCAGATTTGACGAAAGATTGCCGGATAGATTGAACGCAGTTGGGCCCCAGTTGGGCAACGCTCCTCCGGGTTGGGCGAAAAGACACTGCTCAAAGTAAGATGGGTTGTTGATGGACAAGTTGTTCGCCGTATTTGAAAAGACACAATTGCTGTAGGTGAGTCCGTTGTTCCGGGTTTGAGAGGCGAGGTCTGGGCTGAGCAGAATGCAATTAGTGACGGCCCCAGTTGTCATTGAGGCGCCAAAATCAATGGAGCCAACTATGATGCAATTCTCAGCGAGAAATCCTTGAGGTGCGTTGAGCGCACCCGCCCCCATTCCTTGTGGGATACCAATGCCTTGCCGTAGGACGCATTGTCGCACTTGAACGTTCGCTGATGAGTTTCCAAGTGCCGCCGATAGACGAAGGGTTGACGCGAATTCGCATCGCGTTATCCCTATGTCAGTGACCTGAGACGGAGCACCCCCTCCGACCTGTACAACGCGCTCGAATCGGATGCCGTGAAAGCGCGAACCTGAAGCCCCTTGCTGAATGAAGATCTGGTTGTTCGGGTGGGCAGTTATTACGGTAGGTGTTGTCACCACATTCGTATCTGGGCGATATCCTGCACCTACCCAAACCAAGCGCTTTGTCAGAGTCAAGCTTCCGGAGGGTGTGATTGGCCCTCCGGGCAGTATGATCGTGTCTCCATCCAGTGCCGCACTAATGATAGCACTCAGGTTATTGACATCGTAGAAGAATGTCGAATTGCCGTTGCTCTGAAGTGCTATCACTTGACTATGTGCTCCAGCACAGGCGAAAAGGCTGGTCAGGACGATGAGAAAGGCCTGCTTCATGGGTTTTGGTTTTGCGTTGTTCGGTCGTTCATTGGTCGCTACATGTGCACGTGGTACCCGCAAGAGCTGCCGCCGTTCGACAGGCTGATGCTTGCGCCTCCCTGCCGTTCTTGTTCCCGCATACCTCTGGAAAGCTGTACCTCTCTTGGTTGCCGTCCGATGTCGTGTAGGTGTAGGAGCACGTCTCGCATTTCTGACATGCTGGGAGCAGTGTGGTCAACGAGATCCCGAGAGCGAAGACCATCTTCGGGATCGAGGGTGTGGTTGATGAGTTCAAGGTCATTTGTGTTTGAGGGTTGTGTGGATATTGCGGATGCCGAAGTCGAACAGTGTGGATGTGTCCGCGGCGCCGAGAGCGGTGTGGTTGAAGATGAAGCCATATTCGCCCTCACCGAGTTCCTGAGCCGTCACTTTTAGGACCGTGGGCGTTACCTCTTCGATCGAGAATTATCGCATGCAGGCTGGATCGATGCCACGCCGCTGGATGAAGCAATTCGTCGCGTCCAGTTCCAGGGTACGTGCTCCCGCTCTTTCGTCGAACTTGACCAGCCGGGGATCACTCAGTGCTGCGACCGGACCTGGCCGAGGATCACTGGTCCCACTCGTATCGGAAGCGGTCGCTGTAGCCGAACAGAAGTAGAAGGTGGGCACATCATTGAATTGAACGGAAGCATTCGCTTCAGGTATTCTGAGCATTTGGCGCATGCACATGGACAGTGCCGGTTCCGCATTGAACCCTACCATCACGCGCGGCTGTAGTCCCGTTGCGCCGCCTGTATCGTTCAGGTAGTAGATGCCGACATGGTCGATCTGTCCTAGGATCGTGGCAACATCATCGGTGGATGCGGCACTTGTGACTCGCGTCCAGGTCGTATCTGTCGCGGCGATATGCCGCGGATCGATCTGCGCATTGGATGTTGCGTCCGCGGGGCTGGCAACAGCACCTATAAGGCTTGCGATGAGGGCTAGCTTCGCCCGGTTCCCTATGTTGACACGCGACTTCATGGTGGTGGGCCTGGAACCGATGTGTTATTGGCGGCTGATCACATTGGTGGCACTGACCGTACCCACCCCGAAGTCATAGACCTTTTGCTGCGTACCCGCATATGGTGCAGCACCGGAATAGACGAAACAGTACTCGCCGTTCACCAATGCATCCGGCGAAACCTTATAGGTGCCTGGAGCGAGTTGTTCGATCGTGAAGCTGCGGGAGTGCTTCTCGTCAATACCGAATTCCGAGGTGTAGTTGTTCATCGATCCGGTCTCCAACTCCCGCACCCCTTTCACCTGGTCGAGCGCCGCCAGGGTGAATTCGTTGGGGCTGGTGGCTTGCTGGAACCCGTAGTAAGCAATGGTGTTCTGATCGAATGCGGAGGTTTGCTGATTGAAATAGAAGTAGAAGGTCGGAGTGGATGGTAATTGTGTCCGCGAATTGTCGCCTGTGATCCGGGAAACCAACTTGGTTTTGGCAATACCATAGGAGAGTGCGGTGCCCAGTCGGCCTTTGTCCTTGTTTTGGGAAGTCACGGTTGGTAGTAGCTCCACCATAATCCCCGCATCATTGAAGTAGTAGATGCCCGGCCGGTGCGGCGCCAGCGGATCGTTGGGGTCCACCACCTTCTGGGCGGTGTTCTTTCCGGCGACGATCACCTTCGCGATTACCGCATCGCTGAGCCCGGCTTTCTTCATGACCATCAGGGCGCTGGTGCTCACATCGAAGTTGTTGTTCGAATTCTCGATCTGGCTCAGGATGATGGCCTCGCCCATACCGAGCTCCGCCATCTGCATCACATCATTGTTGGTGAGGATGGTCTGGGCATTGGACACCAGGGTTATGGTGAGTAGCAGTGTGGATGCCAGTTTGCGGAAGTGGTGTAGCGGTTTCATGTGTGTTTGGGTTTGGTCGTTGGGGTGCCGTTTTGATCAGCACAGCGCCAAAACTCACCGGTTCGTGCGCCCTGTTCCAGCGTGATCGAGCAGATGGCGGGTATCGGTGCGCGGACGGCGTCGAGCCCCTGTCGGTCGGGAGCCGTCCCATGGTTCCCGGCGGCGGCCGGAAGGAGCGGTTGCATCGGCCACACGCTCATTCCCGCCGACCATTTACGCGATCGGGGCTTCACCTATCAGAATTTCGGACCTACCTTCATCGAGCAACCCTGCAACGATGAAAACACTTTCCGCCTTCTTCCTGGTCCTTGGTTGGTCACTTCCCGGGCTGATACACGCGCAGTTCGAAGCGGGTATACCGGTCGCTTCAGTGATCGACGATGTTCTGGAGATCCGATCGGCGGATCTGAGCGGTGACGGCGAGGTGGATATCATTGTGCGCCAGCCTCAAGCTATCGGTTGGTTCGCTAACGAGGGTGCTGGGTCGTTCGCTACGTTCGATACCATCCATGTGTCCCTCGGAGGTTTGATGGCTTTCGACATGGGAGATGTAGGAGGTGACGGACTTCTGGACCTGGTCATCGGCGATGAAGCTGCGGATTCGGTTCTTCTGTTGACCAACAACGGTTCGGGTGCCTTTAACACACCGGTCGGCGTGTTCGGACTCGATGGCGCTCTTGTGCGCTCGGTAGCTCTCGCAGATGTTCTTGGCGATGCTTCACCGGACCTGGTGGTGAATACTTCGTCGCAGATCCAAGCCGTGGAGAACGTGGCTGGAGCGTTCGGTGCTCCGCAGACCATTTTTTCGGGCGGTGTGATCCTGCAGGAGGTCTATCCTGTCGATGCGGATGAGGATGGCGATCTGGACCTTGTCACCTTTGTCGGCTTGAGCGGCTCCTTGACGATCAGCATTAATCCGGGTAGCTCCGGTGGACCTTGGACCAATGGACCCGGAGTGGGCCTGCTCGCGGGGAGCAAACCCATGCGCGTGTTGGATGTGGATGGCGATGGTGATTTGGACCTGGCCAATGCGACCAACCACAGCCTTTCCTGGGTCGATCTGGACCCGGATGAAACGGGCTCCATCGCCCCTCGGTTCGTAAGCGGCGCTACACTAAGTATGCTCCGCATTGGTTCCACCGTACGTCTGGGCTGTGGGGCCGGTGCCACCATGCTGTGGACGGACTCCTTCAATGAGCCTGTGCAGTGGACCACCTACGATACCGTCCTCGGCGACTTCGGTCCAGTGAGCACGCTACCGGGGCTACCATCCTTTCAAGCGATCGCTTCCGGTGATGTCAATGGGGACGGCCTTGAAGATCTCGTGCTGTGGCATGGTGAGAACAGCTTGAGCTGGTTCGCCAACAACATCGTGGCGCCTACGCAGGAGGTGATCATTGCGCCGTTTGACACCTTGTGCAACGCGCCAACGCCCTATCCGCTGGTCCAGGCCCAACAACCGGGTGGCACCTGGAGCGGCGCAGGCGTGACGGAGAACAGCTTCACACCGTTCGCTGCGGGTGGATCCGCTCTTTTCTATACGATCTTGGATGAGCAGTTCGGATGCCCGATCACGGGTACGCGCTCCATCGAGGTCATTGGAACGCCAACGGTCATTGCGGCCACAGCGCTTGATGACCCTTGCGCTACCGGCCAGATCCAACTGACCGGGCTGCCAGCGGGAGGAGTATGGAGCGGAGCGGCCAATGTGGAGGGCATCATTGACAACGACACCTTGAGCCGGCCGTATCAAGGCGGCTTGTTCTACACGTTCGTGGATGCCTCTGGGAACACCTGTGAGTACGGTGAGATGTACCAGTTGCAGAGTTATTCAACGCTGGGGTACACCAATCCCGGAACGTACTGCTTGGGGGCCGGGGTAGGGACCTTCGAGTTGTACGGTCCCATGAACGGCGGAGTATCGGTCACTGGTAGCGGCATATCGGGCTACACGACGAATGGGATGGTGACCACCGTTGAGTTCGACCCTGGCGTTGGCTTAGGCAACCATGGTATCGTGATCACGAGCACGTCGCCCCTTCATTGCACCACCGTTGTAACCGACTCCATACTCGTCAGTGTTTGCACCGTAACCGAAGAAGGATCGGAAGAACTGGCTGTTCCCTTCATCTTCCCATCGCCTTCAACCAGTGGTTTCGTGACGATCCACCGGGATGGTCAGGGTCCTGTTCAGTTCATCGACAGCTCCGGTCGGCTCGCCCTTACAGTGGGTCCCGATCAACAGAACGGGACCATTGACATCCAGGGGCTGCAGCCCGGCTTGTACACGGTGGTCGCGTTGTCGACGGGGCAGCGGCGGATCGGTCGGCTGCTTGTCGAATGATGCTCACCCCACGATCACCCGGCCGGTCTTCTTCGCCAGGCGTTTCTTCACCTCGCTCAAGTGCATGATCTCATGCATCAAGGCGACCATGTTCAGCTCATCGGCGGTCTTCAGCTCCTCTTGCCGG
>JADLAI010000131.1 GCA_020848295.1 Flavobacteriales bacterium | reverse complement strand
TACCCAGCTTGCTGAACACATCCACGGAACCTCCGTTGGCATTGCTCCAGCCCGATGCCCGGCTCAGTTGATCCCAGGTCTTCACCTCGGGAGAGCGTGTTTCAAAACCTCCGTTGCTCACCAGATTCGGGCCGGGCTCCTGCGCCAGGACCATTCCCGGTGCGATGGCCGCTACCAGGGCGAATCGTATCGCTATGTTCATGTTTAAGAGTGGTTTGGGTTCTATTGATGGGTGCGGGAGAGGCCACGAAGGTAGTGCGCATGCCGCGTATGGCAGCCATCTCGGTGGTGTACTTCTTTACCGGATCGTGTTGATGCCGCGCCTTCGGCGGTGGCGGGGGAAGTGGCCTTTTCCTTATCGCTGTATTTTCGACGCACAAGTGCATTCCGGTCACCATGCTTCCGATCCTTTCTCACGCGCAGCTCCGCGCCGTTGAACACGCCACGATCCGGCAAGGGGCCTCTGAGGTTGACCTGATGGAGCAGGCCGGACGGTCTTGTGCCTACCGGATCATGCGACTGGAAGCCGAAGGATACTTCGGCGAGGAACCGGCCTATCACGTCATCGCCGGTCAGGGGAACAATGGTGGCGATGGGTTGGTGATCGCACGCCACCTGCACGAGAACGGCCGCACCGTCCGGGTTTCCGTGGTGCAGCATCGCCAAGAGCCGAGTCCAGGTCACCGTTGGGCTTTGGAGCGGGCACAGGCCACAACCCTGTGCATCGATCATTTCATTACTTCAGATCTTGATTCATTAGTTATTGATAATGATATCGTAATAGATTCAATTATAGGGTGTGGATGCAGCGCCCCGTTAACCGGTGGCTTAGCGGTCCTGGTGGATCGGATCAACGTCGCTCGGCCATTCGTGGTCGCCATTGATCTTCCGTCGGGATCCACCGAACCCGGGGGCGCCTTGAACCAAGGACCGGCGCTTCGAGCACGCATCACACTGACCATTGGAACACCCAAACTCGGTTCACTACTTCCGGAAACCGGCGAACCATCAGGCACTTTAGTCGTGCTCCCCATCGACCTCGATCCTTCGGCCCTTGCAAACACACCCCGTTTGGGGAACTGGATAGAACCGCTGGATATCAGTAGGTTACTAAAACAAAGGCCGCGTTTCAGCCATAAGGGGAGCTTCGGACATGCCTTGCTCATCGCCGGTGGGCCTGGCTGCTATGGTGCCGCCATCCTGGCAGCACGCGGCTGTGCGTGCAGTGGAGTCGGCTTGCTCACGGTACATGGTACCCGTCCGACGATAACGGGCATCGCAGCGGTCGTTCCCGACGCCATGAGCTCGTTGGATCCCTCTGAAGACCATATCGAACAACTGCCTGACCTTGAACCTTATACGTGTGTGGCCATCGGGCCTGGCATGGGTCGCTCGCCCCAAGGAGTGAAACTACTACACACCTTGTTCGAACGGTGGGCCGGTCCGCTGGTGATCGATGCCGATGGTCTTGGGCTACTGGCCGATACTCCTGAACTGCTTGGCCACCTGAACCAGCGGACGATCCTGACCCCCCATCCAAAGGAAATGGATCGGTTGCTCGGAAGTCCTTCGGGATCAGGGTATGAACGATTGGAACGCACGCGCAACTTCGCGCAGGAGCGCGGTTGTGTGGTTGTCCTTAAAGGCGCTTATACTGCCGTATGCGATGCTGATGGTGGTCTCCATTACCTGCCAACGGGCAATCCGGGAATGGCCAAGGGTGGTTCTGGGGATGTCCTGACCGGAGTTATTGCTGGAGTTTATGCGAGCGGGTATTTATCGTTGGAAGCCAGTATTATATCAACATATATGCACGGTCGTGCTGGTGATCTGACGGCAAATGCGCTCGGTATGGATGCTATGCGACCAAGCGACTTGGTGGAAAGACTACCGACAGTGTGGCAGGAACTTCGGGCCAGCGTGAACCGACCTTAGGTTAAAGCAGGTCCCCGGTCGGGCCGACCCCTTCGCGGCGCACCACCGGTTCGCCATCGGATAGGTCGATCACCGTGGACCCCTCCATGCCCCCGACCCCGCCATCGATCACGATATCCACCTGATGCCCAATGTGATCATGGATCAGTTCGGGATCCGTGGTGTGCTCGAGGACCCGGTCTGGATCGTGTACGCTGGCCACGGCCAAAGCATGCCCAAGTTCCCGCACAAGCGCCTGGGGGATCGGGTGGTTCGGTACACGGATCCCAACGGTACGGCGGTTGTTCTTGAAGAGGCGGGGGATCTCGTTACTGGCCGGAACGATGAACGTGTACGGCCCGGGTAGCGCTTTTTTCATGATCCGGAACGCCGCCGTGTCCACCGCTTTGGCATACATGCTCAACTGGCTCAGATCCTGGCAGATGAGTGAGAGCTCCGCCTTATGTGGTTTGATCCCCTTGAGGCGGGCCACCTCCTCTATGGCACGTGCGCTTTGGCAGCTGCACACATAGGCATAGACCGTGTCCGTTGGGCAGATCACCACGCCACCTTCCTGGAGCACCGAAACAACGGTCCTGATCTTCCGCGGTTCCGGATCCTTCGGGTGAATGGTCAGCAACATGCCCCCTCAGACCTTGCTGCCCTGGGCGGCGGCCTTCTTGTGATCCGCCAGGAACTTCTCCAGACCGATGGTGGTCAGGGGGTGATCGAACAGGGCATTGATCGCGCTGAGCGGGCAGGTGGCCACATCGGCACCCACCTCGGCACACTGGATGATGTGCATCGGGTGCCGGATACTGGCCGCCAGGATCCGGGTGCCGTAGCCGTAGTTGTCGTAGATGGCGCGGATCTGGTCGATCAACGCGACCCCATCGGTGCTCACATCGTCCAGCCGCCCAACGAAAGGTGATACATACGTGGCTCCAGCTTTGGCCGCAAGCAGGGCTTGACCCGCGCTGAACACCAGGGTGCAGTTGGTCTTTATGCCCTTCCCGGTGAAGTACTTGATCGCCTTCACCCCGTCCTTGGTCATCGGTAGCTTCACCACGATACGGGGGTGAAGCGCCGCAAGGTCCTCGCCCTCGCGCACCATTCCCGCATAATCCGTGGCGATCACCTCGGCGCTCACGTCGCCCTCCACCGCATTGCAGATGTCCACATAATGCTTCATCACCGCATCGGTGCCGCTGATCCCTTCCTTGGCCATGAGGCTGGGGTTGGTGGTGACCCCGTCAAGCACGCCCAGGGCCTGGGCTTCTTTGATCTGCGCGAGACTGGCCGTGTCGATGAAGAATTTCATGGGTGCTGTTATGGGCGGCAAAGGTAGCCGTTGTGCGATCCTGGTCGTTCGGGCTCCCGCTCCGGACGGTAGCCGGATCCCTTCAGCGACGATGGGACAGGAAAGCCGCGATCCGGCACGCGCCTTGAACACCACCCCTACCTTTACCGCCCACATGTGCTTCCGCCCGATCCTCCTTGGCCTGGCTTGTTCCATTTGGCTCTCGTCCGTGGCGCAACCGCCTACGAGCGCAGGATCCAACGTGACCGATGCGAAGGGGCTCAAGCAGGGAGTTTGGACCAGGTCCTGGCCCAATGGGAGAACACGCTATATCGGCCAGTTCAAGGACGATAAGCCCGTGGGCACTTTCAAGCACTTTGATGAGGAGGGGCACCTGAGCACCGTGCAGGAGTACGCCAACGATGGGCGCACGAGCCGGACCCGCCATTTCCACCCCAATGGGGCGGTGATGGCCAATGGCAAGTACGTGGCCCAGGACAAGGACAGTACGTGGAACTACTATGGTCCGGACGGGCGGTTGCGCAAGGTGGAGCGATTCAGCAAAGGGAAATTGCATGGCGAGCAGGTCTCGTACTACCCCGACGGTACCACGGTGGAGAGCGAGACCCGCCAGCACGGTGTGTTGCATGGACCGCACAAAAGCTGGTTCGCCAATGGCAAGCTTAAATCCGAAGCAGTGTACCAGAACGGGGAGCCAGAGGGAAGAATGACGTTCTATTTCGATAGTGGCAAGAAGGAGATCGAGGGGAACATGGTGAATGGCGATCGTGATGGTACCTGGTACTATTTCAACGAGGACGGCACCGTGCAACTACAGATGCTGTACAGCAAAGGCGAACTGCTGAAGGAAAGGAAGGAGAACGGGCTTTTCCGGACCTATTATGACGATGAGCAACTCCAGTCGGAGGTCAATTACCTGAAGGGGAAACGAGAAGGACCCTTCACCGAGTACCATGACGATGGAAAATGGGAGATGCGCACCGTAGCTGGGGACCCGACGCTCGGAACCCCCGCCGATGTGGAACGCGTACTGATCGGACAGACCAAGAAGCGCGAGGGAAAGTATGTGAACGACCTCCTGGAGGGCGAGGTGCGCGAGTACGATGAAAAGGGCAAAGTGGTGCGGGTGGCGAAGTTCGTAGCAGGGGTGGAGCAGTGAGGGGAGGGCGGCTGGAAAGGAATGGCGGATAGCCCCAGCGGACGGGCGAACGAAAATGAGCAAACACGGTAGGATATTGGTGGCCATGAGCGGTGGAGTGGACAGCTCCGTGACCGCCCTGATGCTGCATGAGGAAGGTTATGAGGTCATAGGCGTGACCATGAAGACCTGGGACTATGCCGATGCAACGGGAGGGAAGCGGATCACCGGCTGCTGCGACCTGGACAGCATCAACGATGCGCGTACCATGGCCGTGTCCCGCGGCTTCCACCACATGATCATCGATATCCGCGAGGAGTTCGGTGAGGCGATCATCGGCAATTTCACCAGCGAGTACCTGGCCGGCCGTACCCCCAACCCCTGTGTGTTGTGCAATACCTTCATCAAGTGGGAAGCGCTGCTGAAACGGGCGGACATGATGGACTGTGAGCTGATCGCCACCGGGCATTATGCACAGGTAAGGCAGGATCAAGCTTCAGGCCGATGGGTGGTGAGCCGTGGCCTTGATCCCGGCAAGGACCAGAGTTACGTGCTTTGGGGACTGGAGCAGAAGAACCTGGCCCGCACGCGTTTCCCGGTCGGTGGTTTCCACAAGAGCGATATCCGGAAGCGGGCCGTGGATAGTGGTTTCCCGGAGCTGGCGGCCAAGAGCGAGAGCTACGAGATCTGCTTCATCCCGGACAACGACTACCGGGGGTTCCTGAAACGGAAGGAGCCCGAAGCCACCGCCAAACTGGCTCATGGCCGGTTGGTGAGCGTAGCGGGCGAGGTGCTTGGCGAACACGATGGTTACCCCTTCTTCACCATCGGCCAGCGAAAGGGTTTGGGGATCGCTATGGGCGAGCCGCTTTATGTAACTGATATTCAGCCGGAAAGCAATACTGTGGTGCTGGGCCGCAAGGAGGACCTGCAACGCACCAGCATGTGGGTGCGCCGCCCGAACTTCCAGCTCGTGGGTGCGTTAAAGGGCGAACTCGAAGCCGTGACCAAGATCCGTTACAAGGACAAAGGCACCCCAAGCACGCTCTCCATGGATGGCGACCGTGTTAAAGTGGAGTTCCATGCACCTGTGGCAGGCATCGCTCCGGGGCAGAGTGCCGTCTTCTATTCGGGTGATGATGTGGTCGGGGGAGGCTTCATCGATCGCCAACACCGCTGAACATGGGAACAAGAACGTTGTACTTCGCTCTTGGAGCTGCGCTGGCCCTGGCGGCATGCCGGAAGCAGGAGGTGGAGGAACCCGACCTGGGCTATGGTTACTTCCCTACGTCGGTGGGTACCTGGGTGGAATACCAAGTGGATTCCCTCTGGCGCGATGATCCGGCCGATGTACTGGACAGTGTGAGCTACCGCCTGCTCGAACGCATCGAGGAACACTACACCGATCTGGAGGGCCGACCCTGCCAACGGATCCACCGGTACGTGCGGGACACCACCGGTGCTTGGGTCGTGCGCGACGTCTGGACCTCGACAATGGATGCGTATGCAGCGGAAAAGACCGAGGAGAACTACCGCAGGTTGAAGCTCTCCTTCCCGGTGCGCGATGGTCGTCGCTGGGATACCCACGTCTACGGCACCGGTGCCACCGGTGATCCCGACCGGAATGATGAATTGCTCGTGGCCTATGAGCAGGTGGATGAACCATGGAGCACGGGTGGCCTTGCGTTCAACAGGACCGTGCTTGTGAAGAATACCGTACCACCCAATCTCGTGGACACCCGCGAGTTCGAGGAACGTTATGCGGATGGCGTGGGCATGGTGTACAAGTTCTGGGAGGAAGCTCGGAACAACGTGGTCTCCAACCCGAATGGGTCGATCACCCTTCAATATGTAGGTTGGCGCTTGCGTATGACCGCCGTGGCCCATGGCTCATAGCTCCCTGCGATCGAGGTGGTGCTGGATCACCCTACTGGTTCCTATCCTGTACGGCTCGGCGAGCGCGCAGACCGCTCCGGACACCTACTGGGTCGCATTCACGGATAAAGCCTCCACACCTTATTCCCTTTCAGCTCCCGAAGCCTTTCTTTCCCAGCGGGCCATCGCACGCCGTTCGGCACAAGGCATTGCCTATGACGACCTCGACCTGCCCGTTGATCCGGCCTATGTGGACCAGGTCGAGGCACTCGTCGGGGTCGATGTCATGAACCGCAGCAAGTGGTTCAACGGGGTCACCGTCCGGGTGCCGGATACCACCGCACTCGTTGCGATCCAGGATCTCCCGTTCGTCCTGGATGTGCGTGCATCGGGCATGCGTTCGACAGGTACCATCGGTCCGGACAAATTCGGACCGCTGCGGAACGAATTACGGGACCTCGATCCGATCCCCTACGGAACCTCCTTTCGGCAACTCGAAATGCTCAACGGACAGGCACTTCATGGCATCGGGGCACTGGGCCAGGGTATCCTCGTGGGGGTGCTCGATTCGGGCTTCGAAGGTGTGGATTCATCACTGGCCTTCGAGGCGGTGCGGCAGCGAAACGGTATCATGGAGGTCCGGGACCTGGTGGACCATGATGGGGAGGTGTACAACGACCATTGGCATGGTCGCAGTGTGCTTTCCTGCATGGTCGCGCGGCTGGACAGCCACCTGATCGGCACCGCTCCCGAAGCGGACTATGTCCTGATCCGCACGGAGAACATCAACGGTGAATACCCCGTGGAGGAGGATAACTGGGTGAGCGGTGTGGAACTGGCGGATAGCTTGGGTTGTGATGTGCTGAACACCTCCTTGGGCTACACCACCTTCGATGACAGTACGATGGACCACACCTACACCATGCTCGATGGCCAGACCATCCGATGCAGCATCGCCGCGAACATCGCCGCCCGCAAAGGAATGATCCCGGTGATCAGTGCCGGGAACAGCGGCAGTAGCGACTGGTACCGGATCAGTACCCCCGCCGATGCGATCGATGTGCTCACCGTTGGGGCCGTGAATGGCGATGAAGCCTTTGCCCCCTTCAGCTCCCATGGACCCAGTGCCGACGGCCGCGTGAAGCCGGACGTGTGCGCCATGGGGCAGGGGACCACTGTGCTGAACGTCGGTGTGGATAGTGTGGTCCAGGCGAACGGCACCAGCTTCGCCGCTCCGGTATTGGCCGGGTTGGTGGCTTGCCTTTGGCAGATGCATCCAACGCGCACTGCCCAAGAGATCATGGAGGCCGTACGCCAAAGTGCTTCGTTGTACAGCGACCCGAACGACTCCCTTGGCCACGGGATCCCCGACTTCGGTGCTGCCAGTGCCTGGTTGCAATTGACCGCTGTGGCCGCGAGCCCGATCGGCGGTTCCACGACGATCGTTCCGTCGCCCTTCGTGGATCGTATGCGCATCGCCGACCCAGGGCTTGCACCGGGCCGCGCCTTCGTGATCCTGTTCGATGGCCGTGGTCGTGCGGTCCTGTTCACCAGCGCGACGGTGGATGGGACCGGTGCCATGGACGTGACCGACCCCCGGTTGGCCGGATCGACCGCTGGTACGTATATGGTGCTGGTAGAGCAGGAGGGTAGGCACTACCGTGGCAAGGCGACCAAGGCACCTTGATCGTGATGGATGCGTTGGCGTGCATCCCGGTGGATGAATTGCTTTCGGCCTATCGGAACGGGCGCTTCCCCATGTGTCATGAGGACGGTGAACTGTACTGGCATGATCCGGATCCCAGGGCCATCTTCCCCTTGGAGGGGCTGCAACCCAACCCGCGTACCGTCCGGGCCTTCCGACAGGCGGGCTTCTGCACCACACGCGACGAAGCATTCGAACAGGTGATCAGGGCTTGTGCCGACCGGGCGGATACCTGGATCGATGAGCGGATCATCGCATCCTACATCGGGGTTCATGCTTCCGGGCATGCCCATTCGGTGGAGACCTGGGCCGATGGGGAACTGGTCGGCGGGATCTATGGTGTGGCCATGCGCGGTGCCTTCTTCGGGGAAAGCATGTTCAGCCGTCGATCCAATGCCGGGAAAGCGGCGTTCTTCGCATTGTGTGATCACCTTCGCCAACAGGGATACAGCTTGTTCGACACGCAGTATATCAATGCGCACACCCGACTTCTTGGTGCGGTGGAGGTGCCGCGCGGCCGTTTCCGTGCGCTGCTGGCCGAGGCGCTTCTGCGCAACGCCCGGTTCTGACCCCATGTCCCGCACATTCGCCCTTGTCGTTCATGGCCTGGTGGTCGCTCTGGCCGCCGCACAGCCCGAGCTCCGGGTGGAGGTGTTGTTGAACAAGCCGAATGCGGGTGGGTCGCTGCGCGTTCTCCTCTGCCCGACCAAAGAAGCCTTTGATACGGAACAGGGTTGTCGTTCTGTCCAACTCGAAGCCGCTACCCGAACGATCCGATGTGCCTTTGACTCCGTGCCACCAGGCACCTATGCCGTGAAGGCGCACCACGATATCAATGCTGATGGGTTGTTGAACACCTCGTGGGTGGGCTGGCCGCTGGAACCCTACGGTTTCAGCAACGATGCACCGGTGAATGCGGGGCCCCCGCCTTTCCGTCTGGCGGCGATCACGTTGGGCGAGCAACGAAGTACGGTGCGGATCCGGCTGAGGTGATCAACGCTGCGCCTTGTGGGTCGCGGGTATCACGGCCTGGCGTGTTGCGAGGTACCGCTGGTACGTTCCGCTGAAAGCGGCACGCTCGTCGATCACCCGGTCATAGTGGCCCATCAGGGTGAGCAAAGCATCGGTGGCTTCGCGCAGGCCGTTCTGTCCGCCGCTCATCGCCGTGATCATGTCCACACAGCCACGCCGTACCGCATGGTTCACGAAGAACCCGGAGGCTTGCCCACGCATCAGGATGCGCAGCCCACAGCGGGCGGCCACGGCCAGGTCGATGGCGTCATCGAAGAAGAAGGCGACCTCTTCTGCGCGCAACCCATGTTCGGTGAGGAAGTCGTCGAAGGGCACCTGCTTGTTGATGGAACCCATGTACAGCCCATGCAGCTTCTCGCGCTGCGCGAACTTCTCCGCATACGGGTTGTGCTGCCCCGTGATGATGCCGGTGAAAGGGAGCTGTTCCTTGTTCTGTAGCCATAGCCCGAAGCGAAGCATGTTCACGCCCATGCTGCCCACCTCGCTGAAGGGGCTGCCGCCATCGAGGTCCTTCCAGCCGTCGTTGAACACCCCATCCCAATCGAACAGCACGGCACGGATGCCCTTCAGCACCGCCTTCAATTCATCCTGCGACCGCAATAACTCCGTACCGGGTTCCTGGAACGGATCACGATCGAACGGATGCATCCCCGTGCGCATCTCAGGCCGAGATCGCCTTGATCAGGTCCTGGATGTCGAGCATGCCGAGCTGCTTGCCGTTCTCGCTCACGCTCAAGGTGTCCACCTTGTGCTCCTTGAAGGCTTTTTGTGCCTCGTCGAGCAGTGCCTCCGGCGAAATGGTGAACGGTGCGTTGAACTTCAGGGTGTTCAGTTTCTTCACCAGGAACTTGTTGCCGTCCTTCTCAATGCCACGACGGAGGCCGCCATCGGTGAAGACCCCCAGGTTCTTGCCCTTGGCATCCACCACCATCACGGCACCGAAGCCGTGTTTGGTCATCTCCACGAGCGCATCGCTCACCGTGGCGCTGTCCTTCACCACCGGGTTGCTGTGGCTCAGCACGTCCTTCACCTTCATGGTGATCAGGCGTGTATCCACATAGAACTGTTTGGTGCCGATCGCGGTGAAGTGGTTGTCGGTAAGCTGTTTCATCAACTTCCAGGGCACGGTGATCGTGTGTACGCCGAGTTCCACGGCGTTGCGCACGTGCTCCACGGTACGCACACTGCTGAACATGATCCTGGTGTCGTAGCCGTAGTAGTTCACGGCACGCACGCATTGCTCCACCAGGGCGAGAGCGTCGTGGCCCTGGTCCTGTAGGCGGCCCACCAGGGGGCATACGTAGCTGGCGCCGGCCTGCATGGCCATATAGGCCTGTTGCAGGGTGTACACCAGATGCACGTTCACCATGATGCCCTCGTTGCGCAGCATGCGACAGGCGCGTAGCCCCTCCAGGCTCACGGGGATCTTGAAGACGGTGGTCTCCTTCTTCAGGCCCATCCTCAGCTGGCGCTTGGCCTCTTTCACTACTTCCTCTGCCGTTTCACCCAGGGCCTCCACTTGCAGAATGGGGACCTTCTTGGCGAGGTCCAGGATCATCTTGTCGATGTTGGTGACACCGCCACGGTGCATGAAGGTGGGGGTGGTGGTGAGGCCGGTGAGGAAGCCGAGTTTGAAGGCTTCGTCGATCTCCTTGATGTCGGCGCTGTCGAGGTAGAGTTCCATGTTGGGGGTGTTCACCACAGAGGCATTGAGGGCACGGATGAAAGGCCTGCTTGCTTCTGCTGTTCGTTCGTTGGGGTAGCGGCTATGTTCTCCGTGTCCTCTGTGCCTCTGTGGTGAGGCATCAGGCGATCACGGCATGGTTACGGTGCTTCACTTCCACGGCGTGGAGGTCGAGCAGGGGTTTCATGAACTCTTCAAGCTGTGTCATTTCCAACTGGCTGGCCGCGTCGCAACGTGCATTGGGCGGGTCGGGGTGGATCTCGATGAACACGCCATCCACACCAGCGGCCACTCCGGCACGTGCGATCGTGGGCATCACTTCCCGGTTTCCGCCACGGGGATCCGCACTGGGAATACCGTATTTCCGGATGCTGTGGGTGATGTCGAACACCACCGGATAGCCGGTCTTGCGCATGTGGTAGAAGGCGCGCGGATCCACGACCATGTCGTTGTACCCGAAGGTGTAGCCCCGTTCCGTGAGGATCACATTGCCGTTGCCCACGCTTTCGCACTTCAGCGCTGGCTTGATCATGTTGTCCGGTGCGAGGAACTGGCCGTGTTTGAGGTTGATCACCGCTCCGGTGCGTGCGGCTTCGGTGACCAGTGTGGTCTGCATGCACAGGTAGGCCGGGATCTGGATCACGTCGCACACCTCGGCCGTGGGTCGGGCCTGGTCGGGGTAGTGGATGTCGGTGAGCACCGGGAATCCGAAGTCCTTCTTGATGCGTTGGAGCACCTTCAATCCTTCGTCCAATCCGGGCCCCATGTAGAAGTCCACGCTGCTGCGGTTGTCCTTGGTGAAGCTGCTCTTGTAGATCACGGGGAGCGCCAGTCGCTCGCTCACGCGTTTCAACGTTTCGGCCGTGCGCATCATCACCTCCTCGGTCTCGATCACGCAAGGGCCACTGATCAGGAAGAGTTGCTCGCTGCCGCACGCGATGTTACCGACTTGGACGATCTTGGTCATGGGCTTCCCTCGCTCGCTCCGGCGAACAAGGATGCAAAGGTACCGTTCGGCGCGTTGCTCGATCAGGCCACCTGTAGGTCGAAAAGTAGTTCGCCCAGCAGATATCCCTCCAACCGGTCACCGGCGACCAGCGGACCCACGCCAGCGGGGGTCCCCGTGAAGAGCAGGTCGCCATTCCCCAGTTGCATATACCGCTCCACATGGGCAATGAGCGACCGTACGTCGTGGGTCATCTGGCCACTGTGCCCGCTCTGGACCACTTTGCCATTCTTCTTCAGCATGAACTCGATGTGGTGACCGACCGGGAATGATTCAACCGCTGTGAAGGTCCCGGCCACGTACGCCGATCCATCAAAAGCCTTGGCCTTTTCCCACGGCAACCCCTTCTGCTTCAACTCCGATTGAACATCGCGCGCCGTGAGGTCCAGGCCGATGGTGACCCGGTCGGCCTCGGCACGCCCGTTGTGCCTTCGGATGGAATACACCAGTTCGATCTCGTGGTGTACCTCCTTGCTGAACGTCGGTAGCCGGATTGGGCCACCATGTGGGATCAATGCGCTCGGTGGTTTCAGGAATACCACCGGCTCGTCCGGAGGTGCGTTGCCAAGCTCCTTCGCGTGTTCCGGGTAGTTGCGACCGATGCAGATCAGTTTCATGGGGTATGCAGTTCAATAGTGACGTTACCGATCGAACCAGTGAACGATGATCACCAACTGAAGATGGATGGCCTTCGCGGTGTTCTCAGGCGTCCAGGTGGGCCAGTGCATGTCGCATCACACTCAGGGTACTGCCGGGGAGTTCGGCCTTGGTCATCAACCACTGCAGGTATCCGGGATCGTGCCGCCCGATGTTCTCCAGGGTCCAGCCCGCATACTTGCCGAAGCCCAGGCAGATGTGTCCGCGCTCGTCGAAACGCAACTTGCCGGCCGCGTCGGGGCTGCGCTGGCGGTCGCCGCTGAACTCACCGAGCGAACCGACGTCTCCTTTAAGCTCGTTGGTATAGCGCTGGAGCTGGGCCAGCAGCACGTCGGCAGTGGCCTCCACATCGGCAAGGGCGTCGTGGGCACCGGTATGCTCACGTCCACAGTAGAAACGCAGGGCAGCGCTCAGGTCGCGCGGTTCCATCCTGTGGAAGATCCGTTGCACATCCACGACACGTCGATCGGCGGTGCTCCACTCTACACCCACACGATGGAACTCCTCGGTGAGGAAGGGGATATCGAACCGGAGCACGTTGAAACCCGCCAGGTCGCAACCCGCCAGTTCTTCCAATACCTCGTGTGCGACGGCCTCGAGAGGTGGGGCCATGGCCACATCGTCATCGGTGATCCCGTGAACAGCCGTGGCCTCAGCAGGGATGGGCATGCCGGGGTTCACCAGGGTCTGGTAGGTCTCGCGTTCTCCCGATGGCTGCAGACGCACGATCCCGACCTGTATGATCCGATCCTTGCCGATGCGCGTACCGGTGGTCTCCAGGTCGAAGAAGGCGAGGGGGCGTTGTAGTTCCATTGACATTCGTCGAAAAGTAGAATGAAAGAACCCCGGACAATTGTCCGGGGTCCCGATAGTTCTGAACGATCCGTTCGGTTAGCGCACCTTCAGCTTGGCGTACTGGAACTTGCCGTATTTCTCGGTGTTCTGGTAATCGCCCAGGTACTTTGGTCCTTGCACCAGGCTGTTCACCGCTTCCAGGTACAGCTTGGTCTCGTCCTTGCCGCGGGCCTTCACGGCTTCGAGCAGGCGGGTGCGTGCATCCTCCATGCGCTGGCGGCTCAGGTTCTCGTTGGTCCCGAAGGTCTTGGTCGGCACTTTCGAGGCACAGGCCTCGATCACGATGTTGGCCTTGCCATTCTTATCGATCAAGCCCACGACCACGTCCACGAACTCTTTCCAGCGTTGTTCGTTCTGGTCGATGTCCTTGGCGTTGTAGTTGTAGAACTTGGCATACTCATCGGCGTAGGTCGCATCCGGCGTGGTGTGTTTCGTTCCCTTCTCCTTGATCTCCGCGTCGGTCTTGGCTTGCTCCTTCACAGGCGGCACATCGGCCACGTCAGGTTGTTTGTTGGCCACCTCGCCGACCTCCTTCTTCCCTGGGGGCGATCCTTTGGGCAGATCCACGATGCTGGCAGGTCCTGCAAGGGATACAGGACTCAAGTAGATCTCCTTGTTGATCTCCTGGTAGCTGCTCTCGCACTCCACGAAGATGTCCTCGGTGTGTACGGTCTTGTCGTTCACACGATAATCGAGGTTGTACTCCTTGCAGGGGGGCAGGATGGCCACGTACACACCATCGCGCTGCCGGGGTTTGTAACTCTTCACTTCGCCGGTGGCCTTATCGGTCACGTACAGGATGGTGGAAGGGGGCAGCGTCTCACCCGCTGCAGGGATGATGTAGCCCTTCAGCACGGTCAGGCCCTCGGCCTCCATCTCCGAGGGGAGGTCCACGAAGTAGATGTCCTTCTCCCCGTAACCACTGTTCTTATCGGAACTGAAGTAACCCCGACGACCATCGGCGGTGGTCACGAAGAAGACGTCGTCATCCGTGGTGTTCAGTGGAGAACCCAGGTTGGTCGGCACCGTCCAGGTCCCATCATCGTTCATCTCGGTATGGAAGATGTCGAAACCACCCATGGAATTGTGGCCCTTGGAGCTGAAGTAGAGGGTGCGGCCATTGGGGTGAATGAAGGGGCCGTCCTCGTCATATTGCGTATTGATGACCGGGCTGAGGTTCTGGGCCTTGCTCCATTCGCCGTTCGGCAAGCGCACCACGCGGTAGATGTCACGACCACCTATGCCACCCTTCCGGTCGCTCACGAAATAGAAGGTGTTCCCATCGGCGGTGAGTGCGCCGTGGGTTTCCCAGGATTTGGTATTGATGTCGCTGCCCATGAGCACCGGATCGCTCCAGATCTCGCCCACGAGCTTGCTTTCGTAGATGTTGCCATCCCCGCCATCATCGCGGTACACGAAGAGGGTCTGGCCATCGGCCGCCACGTTGATGGTGGCCAGGTGCCCCACGGCCGGGTTGATGTTGAGGACTTCGGGCTTCTGCCAGTTGCCCTCCCGATCCTTGTAGCTCACATACACGTTCTCGTACGGCTGGCCCGCGATCGGGTCGATCACCGCGCTGTTGGAACTGTCAGGGCGGATGCGGCGGCTGGTATAGAACAGCGCGTTCCCATCAACGCTCAATACCGGACTGAAGTCCGGACCGGCCCAGTTCACCACCTGGCCCACATTGGAGATCAGGTAATCCTTCGGTGAGGCTTGCAGCACCCGTGCGTTGGCGGTCTGTTCCTTGCCACGCATGGCGTCCGTACGCAATTCGTGTTTGGGATCGCTCTCGTCCAGGAATTTCTGGTAAGCGACATCGGCCTTGTCGAACTGGTTGTTCAGGTGGTAGGCACGGCCCAGGTAGTAGTCCACCTCAGCCGGGGCGTTCCGCTCACGAGGATCGAAGGGGTCGTACCCGGTCGTGTTGAACGAACCGAAGTTGTTCTTGCGCAGGGCTGCGGCACGCTCCAGGTAGGGCAGGGCCTTGGACTTCTGGTTATACGATTGGAAGTACGAGACGCCAAGCTTGTAGTTCAGGTTCGCATTCTCCCCATCCGTGGCCAATAATTGTCCCCAGATGTCGGCGGCTTGGTTGAAGAATTTCTCCTCCATCAACTTGGAGGCTTCTTCGAATTTCCAGTTGAAGGAGGTGTTGTCACCCTGAGCCCATGTCGATATGCTCGAAAGGCTGAGGAGGAGGGTGGTGACGAACGTGGAACGGTACTTCATTTCAAAGCGCTTTCGTTCAGTGCGAATAGGGTCGCTAAATGTAGGATTTTCCCTGACCTCTGATCGTGAGGTGGATCAGAACGGCTGGTCGGCGGACCAACTTTCCAGGATGTCGGCCACACGGCGGACGAACCGCCCGCCCAAAGCGCCGTCCACCACCCGATGGTCATAGCTGTGGCTCAGGAACATCATGTGCCGCACACCGATCAGATCGCCCTCCGGGGTCTCGATCACGGCAGGCTTCTTCCGGATGGCGCCAGTGGCCATGATCGCCACTTGGGGCTGGTTGATGACCGGGGTGCCCAGCACGTTCCCGAAGGTGCCCACATTGGTCACGGTATAGGTGCCCCCCTGGATCTCGTCGGGCTGCAACTTGCCCGCTCGGGCCCGTGCGGCCAGGTCGTTCACCGTCCTGGTGAGGCCTACCAGGTTCAGCCGGTCGGCTTGTTTGATCACCGGTACGATCAGGTTCCCGCTCGGCAGGGCGGCGGCCATTCCGATGTTGATATCTTTTTTCTTGATGATGTTGTATCCGTCCACCTGTACGTTGATCATGGGCATCTCCTTGATCGCCTGTACGATGGCCATGATGAAGATGGGGGTGAAGGTGATCTTCTCACCCTCGCGTTGCTCAAAGGCCTTCTTCACCTTCTCGCGCCAGCGTACCAGGTTCGTCACATCGGCCTCCACGAAGCTGGTGACGTGCGGGCTGGTGCGTTTGCTCATCACCATGTGGTCGGCGATGAGGCGCCGCATGCGGTCCATCTCGATCAGTTCGTCGCCTTCGCCGGCCAGCACCTTTGGCGCCTGTGGTTCGGACTTGGGAGTGGCTGTCGAAGCGGGGGCGGGTGCCACTGTGGCCTGGGGAGCGGCTGGGCTACCTGTGACCGCTGCCGGGGCGGTGCTGCGGTTCGGTAGGTAGTCCAGGATATCCTTCTTCGTTACCCGGCCTCCCTGACCCGAGCCAGCGATGGATTCCAATTCCGCCAGGCTGACCCCCTCGTTCGCTGCGATGTTCCGCACGAGCGGGGAGTAGAATTTCCCGCTGGGGCCGGTGCGTGAGACCGGACCGCTGGTGGCTTGTGCGGGGTGCGGGGCGACCACCGGTGCGGCTGCCGCCGGAGGAGGTGCCATTTGCTTGGACGCACCATTGGTCGTGGCAGGTGGTGCGGAAGCTCCAACACCTGCGCCGGTCCCGATCTGTGCGATCGGTTGGCCCACCTTCACCACATCGCCATCGTTCACCAGTCGTTTCAACAGGATGCCCGCTTCCGGGGCCGGCACCTCGCTATCCACCTTGTCGGTGGCGATCTCCACGATCGGCTCGTCGGCTTCCACACGGTCCCCTTCGTTCTTCAGCCATTTGATGATGGTGGCTTCGGCCACGCTCTCGCCCATTTTGGGCAGCAGGATATCGATCTGGGACATGGGTGCGGTCTTCGCCCGTAAGCGGTGGTCAAATGTAGCCACACACCCTCAAGGCTGTACCCGCGATGGCACCCCCAGTCGTGAAAGCCCGCTCCATACGGCGCGCAGGTCCGTCCATGCCTTGTAATCCTTGGCATAGGCGATATTCGCCCGGTGCAATGTCGTCGGGTCCTGTGGCCCGGCACCACCGGTCGGGTCCAGGATGCCTGCTCGGATGGTTGGTAGCTTCAGCGGACCCGGCATCACCGGGCCGTAGCCCACCCAACTTTTGCGCCGCCACAGCACATCCCACCAATTCACCAGGAAACCCCTCCGGTCCCGGACAATGAGCAGCATCACCGGCATGACCAGGACGAGGATGAATACCAAGGCCAGGTCCAGCAGGCGTTTCTGTCGCCGACCGGCCGAACCGTTCACCGCGAAAGGCCCCAGGATGTACAGGTCGGCGAGGCTTTCGATGCTGTTGGGGCCGATGATGAACTCCCGGTTGGGTTGGGCGATCTTGAAGGTGACCCCGGTGGTCCGTAGCTGTTCGATGAGCGCGATGATCCGCGACCATTGGAGGTCGCATGCACAGAAGACGACCTCGTCGATGTCGTGTGTGCGGATCATGGCACGGATCCCCGTGGCACCATCGGGAGCAAGGCTCTGTGCCACGCTCATCCGGTGCTGACGACCAAGGCCGAAATGGGTTTGCCAGAGCAGGGCCAAGGCATGTTGTGTCTCGTCCGGCCCACCAATGGCGAGCACGCGTTCGAGGTCCGGACTACGCAGGCTATAACCCTTGAAGCCAAGCAGGTGCATGACCAGCCTGGAAAGGATCGGCGCAAGGCCGAGGACGAGCACGGCCATCAGGTCCAATCGCCAGGCAACCGGCATACCGGTCGCTACCCGGAGCAGCGTGAAGAGGAGCAGCCACAGGACCATCCCTTTTCCCACGTTCATCAGCCGAACGGGCCGGTCGTACGCACCGGTGAGGGCCATCAAACCCACCAGAAGGGTCACCGTGGCACCAAGATGGATCGGGCTGCGTGCGCTCACCCCATTCCCGACCCACCCCGAGAAGGACCAGGCCAGGAGGAACAGGAGGGCAAGGTCCAACATGGGCAGGAGGGCCCGCCGGAGGAAACGCGTGACGATGGCCCCTGCGGCGCTGAGGTAAATGCTCCCCTTGATCAAGGCGCCGAGGAGGTCCGTGCCGCGCCGCGTGAAGTGCTTCTGTGCGAAGATGGCCATCGCGTTGTAGAACACGAACACGTAGTTCACACTGCTCTTCTTGGTGCTCTCGCCCTTGTAGTGGATGATGCGTGCCTCCGGGAAATACCAGTTCTCGTAGCCGCCGAGGGTGATCCGGTAGCTCAGATCGATATCCTCTCCATACATGAAGAAGCTCTCATCGAGCAGGCCCACCTTGTCCAATGTGGCCTGGCGCAGGAACATGCAGGCGCCGGAGAGGATCTCGATGGGTGCGGCGACATCCTCGGGCAAATGCCCCAGGTGGTAACGCCCGAAGACCTTGTTGCGCGGGAAGAACCGTGTGAGGCCGATGATCTTGTAGAAAGCCACGGCAGGAGTGGGTAGGCCCCGCTTGCTCTCCGGCAGGAAGGTGCCGGTGCCGTCGATCATCTTCACCCCCAAGCCCCCGGCTTTCGGGTGGTTGTCCAGGAAGTCGATCACCTTGTGGAAGACATCCTCGCCCACCACGGTGTCGGGGTTGAGCAATACCACATATTCCGCACGGCTGGACCGTATGGCCTGGTTGTTCGCACGGCTGAAGCCGACGTTCTCCTTGTTGGCCACCAGGATCACCTCTGGGAATTTCTCGCGCACCATCTCCACACTGCCGTCGGTGCTCAGGTTGTCCACCACGAACACTTCACCCTCGATGCCTTTCATGGCCTCGAACACCGTACGCAGGCATTGCTCCAGGTACGCCCGTACGTTGTAGTTGACGATGATGACGGAGAGCTTCATGTGCGCAGGAAGACGTTTCGTGTTGACGAGTTGCGGGTTGAGGCCGTTCGCACAGCCCGCGCGCGTTGGGCAACAAGTAACACGCGACGCGTCAACATACAACTGGGGTTCACCCTCATCGCTTCGTGCTTTGCTCGTACGGCTTGCGGTCAACGATGCTGCGACCAAGGGTCAACTCGTCGGTGGCACTCAACTCCCCGCCTACACTGATGCCACGGGAGAGCATGGAGACGGCCACCCCACGCTCATGCAGCTTCCGGTTCAGGTAGAAGCCGGTGGTGTCCCCCTCCAGGGTGGTGCCCAAGGCCAGGATCACCTCACGGATGTGCCCTTGGAGCACCCGATCCATGAGTTGGCTGGTGTTCAGGTCGTCCGGTCCGATGCCGTCCATGGGGCTGATCACACCACCCAGAACGTGGTACCTCCCTTTGTATTGCCGGGTGTTCTCGATCGCGATCACATCGCGGATGTCCTCCACCACACATATGGTGCTTTCGTCGCGGTTCGGGTCGCGACAGATGGCACAGCGCTGTTCGTCGCTGATGTTGTAACAGACCTCGCAGAACCGCACTTCCTCGCGCATGCGACGGATCGCCTCGCTGAAGCGGACCACCTCCTGCGGCTCGCGCCGCAGTAGGTCCAGCGCCAGTCGCATGGCCGTGCGCCGCCCGATACCAGGCAAGGTGGCCAATTGGTCCACGGCGGCTTCGAGCAGGGCGGAGGAAAGGGACATGGGCGCAAAGATGGAACAGCATGCCGGATGCGAGGATCGGACCCCCGATGGAGAAGGGCGCCCTATCGAAAGGATGCCGAATGACCTCGGTTGCTCCGGTGCTGATGTTGATCTTCTTGGCCCAATGGATGGGGATGGTCCGGCCAGGGCACCTTCCTTCGCGGTATGAGCCCCATACTATTGCTCTCCATCGTCTTCGGCTATTTCCTGCTTCTGCTCGGCATCGCTTGGTATACCAGTCGTGGTGCAGGGGAACACGCCTTCTACAGTGGAGAGCGCAAGAGCCTCTGGTGGGTGGTGGCTTTCGGTATGATCGGCACTTCGCTCAGCGGGGTCACCTTCATCAGTGTGCCAGGACAGGTCGCGGCCAAGGGCTGGACCTATTTCCAGCTCGTGTTGGGTTTCGCCATCGGCTATTGGATCGTAGCGGGTGTACTGCTGCCGCTGTACTACCGCATGGGCCTCACCAGCATTTACGGCTACCTGCGGGAACGCTTCGGTATGGTGAGCTACCGGACCGGAGCCTCGTTCTTCATCCTCTCGCGCCTGGCCGGCGCCACCATCCGGATCTTTGTGGTGCTCAACGTGATCCAACTCTTCGTGCTGGATGCCATGGGTGTTCCGTTCGAGGTAACGGCCTTGGTGGTGATGCTGATGATCGTCCTCTACACGCTGAAGGGAGGGGTGAAGACCATCGTGTGGACGGATACGTTACAGACGCTCTTCATGCTCGGAGCATTGGTGGGTACCATCGGCTATGTGCTCAATAGCGGTACGATGAGCGATTGGCGCCCCTCCCTGGCCGAAAGCGGCATGTCCCGCATGTTGGACCTCGATTGGCGCAGCGATACGTTCCTGCTGAAACAGATCCTGGCAGGCATGTTCATCACCATCGCCATGACCGGGCTGGATCAGGAGATGATGCAGAAGAACCTGAGTGTGGCCACGGTGGGCGGGGCGAAGAAGAACATGCGTGTCTTCAGCGTGATCCTACTGGGTGCCAACCTGCTGTTCCTCCTGCTGGGTGCCTTGCTGTACCTGTACGCGGGCAGGGCGGGGATCACCTTGCCCGAACGGCCCGATGATGTGTTCCCCACGCTGGCATTGCAATGGTTCCCCACCTGGTTGGGCCTGTTCTTCATCATCGGCCTCATCAGCGCGCTCTTCCCCAGTGCCGATGGTGCGCTCACCGCCCTCACCGCCAGTACCTGCATCGACCTCATCGGCATCCGCGACCGGGGCTGGGACGAAGCGAAGCAGAAGCGGGTGCGCCAGCGGGTACACCTGGGCATGGCCGCCTTGTTCATGGCCTTCATCCTCTATTTCCATTGGCTGGCCACACCCAGTGTGATCAAGACCCTGTTCGATATCGCGGGCTTCACCTACGGGCCGTTGCTGGGACTGTTCGCTTATGGCCTCTTCTTCAAGGGCAAACCGGTGGAGCGCTGGGTGCCGCTGGTGTGCATCGCGGCACCGGTGATCACCTATTTCATCCGGGATAACTCGGAGGTGCTGCTCTTCGGCTACAAGATGGGCTTCGAGGTGTTGCTGGTGGTGGCGGGCCTCACCATGCTCGGCTTATGGCTTATCCGTGGGCGCCGGGCCGCGTGAGCGATCAGGCGTGCACGGTTTCCTGCTTCTTCTCCAGGCCGCACACCTTGGTGAGCCACTTGCGCCCCTTCGTGTTCATGGGCGCCTCGAAGCGCAGGTGTACCTGGTTGGCCGCGAATTGGAGCATGGCGAACACCACGATGAACCATGGGATGTACATCCACACCGGGATGGAGAAGTCCAGCCGCAGCAGGATCTGCCGTCCGTACCGGAGCAAAAATTCGTGGATCATGTAGAAGGTGAAACTCGCCTCGCCCAGGAACACCATACGGTCGCTCGCCAGGAACCAATTCTTGGTGTTGCGGCGAAAGGCCGTGCCCAATACCACCATCAGGCTGCCAGGTAACATCCAGAGGTTGGTTCCACTCATCTCGTTGCGGTAGTACTGCAAGGCCATCATGCCGCAGAACCAGAGTATGCCCATGGGCAGCAACGCTCGTTTCCACCATTCGTGGTAGGTCTTCACCCGTTGGAAGTAGAGGAAGGCCATGATACCGAGCAGGTAGTCGGTGACACGGAAGGGTGCCCGCTCCACCTTGATGAAGGCGTCGGGGTCGTTGTGCGTGGTGAAGAAGGCCAGGGTGAGTGCGGCAATGGCCAGGAATGCCACGGCCAGCAAAAGCACCTTGCGGCGACCGGCGCGCAACATGCCGGCGAAGATCAGCGGGGTGAGCACGTAGAAGAGCATCTCCACGCTCAGGGTCCAGGATACCTTGTTGGC
>JADLAI010000130.1 GCA_020848295.1 Flavobacteriales bacterium | reverse complement strand
TCAGGGGCCAGGAAATACTGGCGATAGCGCCCATCACCCGGCACTTCAAAGGCGGTCAACATCCGGTCCGCGCCATAGCCGAACGCCACGTTCAACCAGGGTGGCAAACCGGTCGCTGGCAAGAAACGGCCCAGATCGGCACTGAGCCAGATGGTCTGCCCGTTGTAGTCCTTCAGGATCCGTTCCCCCAGCCCTTCTCCGAGCACTTGGGGGCGTTGAGGCGCGTACGCGGTCAGGTGTACGGATAGCTTCGGCGTGATCCGTTGCTCGCCCCAGAACAACTGCTGGCCCATGAAAAGGCCCGTGCCGGCCAGGTTGGCTCCCATGTCGCTGAAGGAAAAGCCCCAACCCGAAGAGGTGCCATCGAGAATTTCAACCCCGGTGAGGAATACCAGCCCAAGGCTTCCCCCGGCCAGGATGGCTTCGGATCTACTGGTCCCACAACGGTCCCAAAGTGCATGGCCCCAGTTCCCGATCGTGTATGCGCTGAAGAAATGACCAGCCTTATCCATCTGGAGCCATTCCCCCGAATCGTCGAAGGAATGGAACGCGGAACGTTCATATCGCGTATACCACGCCTCATTGAGCAAGGCAAGCCCTGCGACCATGGAACCACCTGAGACCAAAGCAGTTGCCGATCGACAGGAGGCCACCTTTCGGGATGCTGCCTCGTCTACCTTGGGAATGCTCCCCGTATCTACAGGTGTTCCTTGCTGGCCATTGGCCCCTGCGGGGACCAGCAGCAGCGAACAGAACAACGTGTACCAAACACCCGGACCGAAGCGGAGCATCCGCACCAAAGGTAGCCTCCACATGCACGGGCTTATCTTTGTGGGTCCGATCATGATCGAACTGGAAGTCATCAACCCCGGTTGAACCAGCACCCTTGAAGCATCTCCTCACCGTTCTTCTTGGTCTGTTGGGCAGTGGCGCCCTCTTCGGCATCACCGACCCCGAAAAGGCGCTGTCGCAAAAGGGCCTGCTTCTTCAGGACGGCACTGACCGATTCATCGCATGGTCCCCACACGCGGACCTTACCGCGACCATCCTTCCCGGGGACATGGTCCTGCGGGGTCCCATCGCGGCTCCCATTTGGGAGACGCGCCTCGCCCTTCGCGGGATCGGGCGGCCGGGTTCGGTCATTTCGCCTTGGGCCCCATTGTGCGTGGCCGCTTCGGACTCTTCCTTGGTCTGGACCGGAACAGGGATCAACATCCATTATCAACTGCAGACCGAGGGGCTGCGCCAGGACTTCCTTGTCGCAGAGAAACCCGGCGGCACCGGCCCACTGGAACTATCGCTTCGCCTGCGTACCGATCTCTGCCCCAGTGTTCAAGGCACGGACCTGGTCTTCCTTGCACCCGATGGCAACTTCGTACATGCCTATCGGGGACTGAAGGTCTGGGATGCTTGTGGTAGCACGCTGGATGCCTGGTTCGTCATAGGCTCGGATCCGGAGGACCTCCGGATCGTGGTGAACGACCAGGATGCGAGGTACCCGATCACGATCGATCCGGTGAGCACTACCACCGTTAACCGGTTCCTTGCCGGACCGATCGGTGGTGGGTATGGCAGGTGCGTAGCAGCCGCTGGCGACCTGAATGGCGACGGTTACGGGGATGTCGCCGTGGGCGCACCGGAAACCGCCAACGGTGGTGAGGTGTACGTGTATTACGGCACATCGGCAGGCATCGGCGCCGCACCGAATGTCACGCTCAACTGTGGCTTCCCCGGTGCGAACTTCGGATTGGGTGTCGATGGTGCGGGCGATGTGAATGGTGATGGATTCGGCGACCTGATCGTTGGGGCTTCGGCGTGGAACAACAACGGCGCGACCCCTGTGGAAGGAGCTGTCTTCGTCTATCACGGGTCCGCTACAGGGATCCCGGCCGTACCGACCGCTACCCTGGAGACCAATACCGCCAACAGCTACATGGGGTCGAGCGTGGCGGGCCTGGGCGATATCAATGGCGATGGTTTCAGTGACATCGTCGCGGGTGGATGGCTCGCATCCTATCCCAATTCCAACGAGGGTGCCGCTTGGATCTTCCTGGGCACGGCCACCGGGCTCAATCCGGTTTTCCGGCACCGACTGGATCGCAACTTCGGTTCGGCACAGTTCGGATTCTCCGTGGCCGGTGCTGGTGATGTGAATGGCGATGGCTTCAATGATGCCGTGATCGGCGCGCACAAATACCGCCTGAACGTAGCTGCGCCCGCCGTGGATGGCGCCATCTTCGTGTATCACGGTTCGGCCAATGCATTTGGCGCAGGACTGAACCCCAATCCAACGCTCACCTTCAATACGACCGGTTACTCCACCAGGAATGGATGGTCCGTTTCCTCCGCCGGTGATGTGAACGGTGATGGGTATAGCGATGTGATCATTGGCGACTGGCAGGACCAGATCGGTGCGGAGGTGTACGAGGGTGTGGCCCTGGTCTACCACGGGTCGGGCACCGGGTTGAACACCGTTCCGGCCACGGTCATGCAAGGTGGGGCCGCAAACCTGTACCTGGGCAGGAGTGTGGCCACCGCAGGGGATGTGAATGGCGATGGATACAGCGATGTGTTGATCGGATGCAGCCTGTGGGCGAATGGCCAAGCCGGCGAAGGGGCCGCGTTCCTCCACCTGGGTTCCGCAACGGGTATCAGTTCCTCCGCTTTCTACCGCTATGAGTCGAACGTCGTTAACGCCAACATGGGTGAATGGGTGAGCACGGCCGGTGATGTGAACGGAGATGGATACAGCGATATGATCCTGGGCGCGCCCGGTCTCGCCGGTGGCCGCGCGTACATCTACCACGGGGGCACCTATAATGTGAGCACAACCCCCACCGTGACCCGCGCCTCGGGGATCGCGAATGCACGCCTTGGCTCTTCCGTGGCCAACGCCGGTGATGTGAACGGCGATGGGTATTCCGATCTCGTGATCGGTGCACCCAACGCCACGAACGGACAGGCCAATGAGGGCTTGGCCTACATCCACTATGGCAGCATCACAGGTCCTTCGGCTACCCCTTCGTTGACCCTGGAAGCGAATATCCCCGGTGCCGCTTTCGGGCATTGCGTGGCCAGTGCGGGGGATGTGAATGGCGATGGGTACGCCGATGTGATCATCGGTGCGCCGCAAAGCAACGGGGTGGGCATGGCCTACCTCTACCACGGCAGCGCGGCAGGCCTCAGCACCACCCCTGCCTTGACCCTATCGGGTACCTCCGGCTCCCAATTCGGCTACGCGGTCTTCAAGGCCGGGGACCACAATGCCGATGGTTATTCCGATGTACTGGTCGGCGCACCCGGCAGCGACCTGGTCCACGTGTATCCCGGATCCGCCACCGGCCTGGTCCCGACACCGGTGATCTTCAATGGCCCCGTTCCGGGAAGCCGCTTCGGTGCTGCGGTCTGTACCGCCGGTGATGTGAACGGCGACGGCTTCTCCGATATGATCGTCGGCGCACCGGACCTTTCCGATGGCCAGGCGCTGGAAGGTGGTTTCTACGTCTATGCCGGAGCCCTCCTCAACCTGCCTACCACAGCGATCTTCTGGGCCGCGAGCAATGTCGCCGGTCGGAAGCTCGGAACCGCGGTCGCAGGCATTGGCGATGCGAATGGGGACGGGTTCTTCGATGTGGCCGGCGGCGCGCCGTTCACCAGCAGCCCGGAGGTCAATGAAGGCTCCCTCCAAATGTACTTCGGCGGTGCCGTCCCCTCCGGCTTCGTCGGAAGTGGTGTCGTACAAAGCAATATTCCGGGCGCACTCATGGGCACCAGCGTGGCTGAGGCCGGCGATGTGAATGGCGATGGTTATGCGGACATGATCGTTGGCTTACCCGGCATCTCCAATGGACAGGCCAACGAAGGCAGTGCATTCGTGTACTTGGGGTCCCCGACCGGCATCAGTGCCACGAACTACCAGGCGGTGGAATCCGATGTCGCCAATGAAGCATCCGGATCCTCCGTTGCCGGTGGCGGCGATCACGATGGCGACGGATACAGCGACATCATCGTAGGCTCCCCCACAGCGGCTCCCACATTGGCCAATGAGGGGCTTTTCCGCACCTATCGTGGCAACAATGGCCTTGCTTACAATCGGCTCACCCGGCAGTACATGGTCGACCTGGTCCTCCCTCTGGCCACCAACAGCATGGACCCCGACGACTGGTACTACTTCGGCATGGGGCACCGCGCCCGCAGCCACATCCAGCGCACCCCTGCACGCCTGCAGTGGGAAGTGGTGCATGAGGGACAGCCGTACAGCGGTAGTCCCATCACCAACAGCGTGTCGGCCACCGGTATGAGCGCCACCTACACGGACCTCGGCCTCGCCGGAGTGCAGATCAAGGAGGTGGTGCCCAAGATCCCCGGTCGCTACCGCAACAAATGGCGTGTGCGCGTGGAATACCCCATGCACAAGTCCATCGATGGGCAACGCTTCAGTCGCTGGTTCTACGGTTATGCTTCTGCGGTCGGCGATATCGGCATCCTACCGATCGAACTGATCAACATCCAGGGCCAGGCGATGACCGAAGGCAACCTGATCACCTGGTCCACGGGATCCGAAAGGAATAGCAGCCATTTCATCGTGGAACGTGGCACCAATGGGGTGGACTTCGCACCGATCGGCAGCGTGGAGGCGAGTGGGACCAGCCAGAACCTTCGGTCCTATTCCTACTTGGATCAGGATCCGCCGGATGGCCTTGCCTATTACCGGCTCAGTATGGTGGACCGCGACCTTACCGGGGAGTTCTCTCCCGTGGTGGCCATTCAGCGCGGTACAGACCAGGTGCTCCTCTACCCCATCCCGGTCGATGATGCCCTGTTCTGGAGTTCCATGGAGAAGCCGGTCTCCCGCGCCGTCATCCTCGATGCGACCGGGCGTGTAGCGGTGGATGCCGCCACCGCGAACGATCACCTCATGGGAAGTCCCTTGGAGCAGCTTGCCACCGGCAGCTACAGCATCATCCTGTACGATGAACAGGGAACGGTGCTGGCCCGTTCGCGCTTCATCAAACGTTAAGCTCCGATCGCCGCACGGGTGGCCGTGAGGATCTTGCGTGCGTTGTCCAACGTATCGGACTCCGCATAGCAGCGCAGTACCGGTTCGGTCCCGCTCGCACGGATCATCATCCACTGGTCCTTGTCCATGTGGAACTTGAACCCGTCGATGGTCTCCACGCTCTTCACCGCGTAGTCGCCGAAGCTCTTGTACACGCCGCTGGTGCAATTCCTCAGCACCTCCTGCTTCAATGTTTCGCTGATGTGCAGGTCGTTGCGCTCGTACTTGAAGGGACCCACGATCGCATACACCTCCTCGATCAGATCATCCAGGCTCTTGCCGCTCTTGGCCATGAATTCCCAGATCGTGAGGCCCATCCAGATGCCGTCGCGTTCGGGAATGTGGCCTTTGATGGCGATGCCACCGCTCTCCTCACCGCCCAACAGCACGTCCTCGTTGATCATGATGCCGCAGATCCACTTGAAACCGATCTTGGTCACTTGGTACTCCAGGCCGTAGTGGGCGCAGAGTTTCTTCACCTTCGGCGTGGTGCTCACGGCCACCACCACCTTGCC
>JADLAI010000129.1 GCA_020848295.1 Flavobacteriales bacterium | reverse complement strand
CACGGACACGTCATCCTGCAGGTCCGCATCCATGGTGATGAGCACATCGGCCCTGGGCCGGTTGGTGAAAAGCCCGGCGATCAACGCATTCGGATGGCCGAAGTTGGCGCTGAGCTTGATGCCCTGTACACGCCGACCGACCATGGCCAGCGTCCGGACCTCCTCCCAGGTGCCATCCCGGCTGCCGTCATCCACACAACACAGGAAACTATCCGAGGTGGCCAAGCCAAGGGCGATCAGCCGATCCATCTCCTTCAGGAGCACCTCCACGGTTCCTGTGATCACACCGGCCTCGTTGTAACATGGAAGCACCACGCATACTTTGAAGGGCTTCGTGGCCCGCCTTTGGTCCATGCCTGTTGCTCCCATTGGTCCCTGCTCGAACGCGTTGCCTTGCGACCGGTGCGCGAACTTACTGTACCGGTCATGAAGATCCGAACCCCGGCCTTTCCATTCTGATCATGGCGAATGGTGCGAGAGTGAGAGGGTGCGAGGGTTTCAGCCCTTGCACTTTCGCACCTTGTCACCCCTGATCGACAGCTTCTTCTCCACCGCTTCAGTAGAACCTGTTCCCCAACTGCCTTGCGTGCAGGCCCCCCTCGTGTACGTCCTGCGCGATCGCGGCCGCGGCATGGGAACACTGGAAATTCCGGACATTGGGCCTCCTTCCACGACCCCATGACCCGTAACGGCCGACTTCTTCACTTCCTGGACCAACGACGCACCTTCCATGTCCTGCTGGGCCTGAACGTGCTCATGGTGCTGGCCGTTCTGTGGTTGAGCCGCGATACCATGCTGAGCGATGGCTTGTCGTACCTGAACCTGGCTGAAGGGATCCTGCACGGCAAGTACAGCATGTGGTGGGTGCTCGATGGCTTCTATGCCGATACCTTCCGCGCACCTGGTCTTCCCCTCCTGATCGCTTGCTGTCTGAAACTCTTCGGCACCTGGAAGGCGGTGAAGGTGGTGAACTTCGCCCTCTACTGGGTCGCGCTCCACTTCTCCCTGCGGGCTCTGGGTCACCTGGATCCACGACGGTCCACGAAAAGCATCTTCCTGCTTCTGTTGCTTCCGATGTTGAACATCCCGTTCTACATCAATCAACTCTACACGGAGATCCCCGTGCTCGCTGGCCTCAGCATCCTGATGGATGCCTACCTGCGACCGGGGAAATGGAGCCTGCTCCGCGCGGTGGCCGCCGGGTCGCTCATGGGCTTCCTCATCTTGTGCAAACCCATGCTCGTGGGTTTCCCGGTCGGTATGGCGGCCCTGGCCTGGTGGTTCGGGCGCAGACGGACCGACCTTCGTGCCCAGGCGATCATGCTGATCTGCTGTGGGATCGCCTTGATGCCCTATGGCCTGTGGAACCTGCGGCACCACGATGTGTTCAAGGTGACGCCGATACAGGGCGGGAGTGGCTACATGCACTTCGCCTATTGGTGTGGTAAGATGCCTGGCTACCAGGACACGTTCTCTTTGCGGAACTTCACCGGTGATGAGCTGATCCAATTCACACCGTCGGACTCCGTGCCCGCCAATATTGCAGCCTTCGAGAAGGAATGGACCGGGATCAAGGCCCAGCTGGACCCCTTGTTGACCGCTAAGGATTCGGTGATGATGACCTCCTGGGACAAAGTGCCCTATGCGGCCGAGGCGACCTACAATTCCCAGTACGCGTTGACCCGTGAACGCATTCTCGGCCGGCTTGCGCTGGACCACATGCTCCATGATCCCTGGTACACGTTGGGATACAAGACCTACACAGCGGTGCGCCTTTGGGTGATCGGCATCCAACGCTCCGAATTCGCCAAGGCCTCGCTCGCAGGAAAACTGCAGATGCTCTATGCCACAGCGAGTACAGGGCTCAACTTCTTGCTGGCGTTGGTGATCCTGCCACTGGCCTATTGGCGTGGCAGCATCCAGCTACGGGCAAGTTGGCCACTGCTCGCCACGGTGCTCTACGTCTGGCTCCTGCACATCCCCTTCACCATACAGGCACGTTACACCATCTGTGTGCGTTTCGCCCTTTTCACGCTCATGGCCATCGCTTTGACCGACCTGCTCCAACGCACCGATCGCGCGAAGGGGGCCGGCACCTGACCACGCTTCCGGATCACGGAAGTCGCAAGGACCAGGCCCCTGCTTCCAAGGGCAGGTATCCGAGCTGACTTCCTGGACTCTCCTTGGCCCAACGTTCGGCGATGGCACGTTCATCCGCCCGGTCCCCATCGTCGAGCAGGATACGTGCTCCCTTGGCCATGTGCGCAGCCAGCATAGGCAACGCGGGGTACCGGGCCGTGTGATGTACCGTATCCGGCGGTCCATCGACCACAAGCAGGTCCACAGGCTCACCAAGTCGTAGACCAGAAAGGTCGTACCACGGATAGGTCTCCCCATTCACCTGCTGGTCCTTGAGCGGCGCATGCACCACCGTTGCTATTCCGGTGAGCCCATGATCGGCAATGGCGCGCCGTGTGACCTCGGCATAATGCGCATCGTGCTCCAGGGCCACCACCTTGCCGACCCCGATCCGTTGCAGGCACAATGCGATCACCACGGTACTGGTACCACTGCTCACCTCCAGCACATGGCGTGGCCTTTCCCGATGGATGTGCAGCGCGACCTCACGCAGCAGATCGGGCGAGGCGGCCCAGAACCGCGTTGGTGGCAACGGTGCCGCCGGCTTCAACAGGGCATGGAGGCCCAGCAGCGCCTCCAGTTGCACATAGGATGAACGCACCTCCTTCACCTGACGCTCGAAAAGCCCAAGCGCAAAACGGCGTGATTCAACCAGCAGGTATGCCAGGAAGATGGCCAGCAGGCCCACCGTGATGATGATGGCCCCACCACCGAGCCAACATCGCGCGACAAGACCGATGGCCACACTCATCAGTGGCACACCGACCACCACGACCCATTGACGTCCGTTCAATCGCCCCATCGCGTCCTGTTCCTATCGGCCACAAGGATAGTGATCGCCTGGCATCCGAGCGGAATGCGCGATACATCATGGAGCCGACCGATAGCCGCATGCAAAGGATAGTTTTGCCGCCCAACGAATGCCCGGCGAGGCCGAGCGACCGCCCCATGCACAGCAGTCCACGCGCCATACTCCTATTCTCCTTGGAGCCGTGGGGTGATATGTGGTATTCCAAGCACCACTATGCGGCGTTCCTGGCCAAACGGTACCCCGTCTACTTCATCAGCTTGCCGGATCGCTGGCGTTGGACCGACCTGTTCTCCATGAACGCGAAGGTGCGTACGGTGAAGGAGGGCGTGCATGTGGTGGAGTACCGGAACAACCTTCCATTACGGTTGTTGCCACAGGTGATCGAACGTGCCGTGAACCGGTTGAACGCATGGAAGCTGCGGCGACTCGTCCCCTCGACCGACCTGTTGCTCTGGTGTTTCCACCCGGCGGCCGTGGCGGAGAGCAAGACCCTGCGTCGGGGTGGCACGAAGGTGGTGTACCATGTGGTGGACCCGTACCAAAGCCTGGCGAACGACACCTCATTCGCAAAGGGATCCGACCTGATCGCCGCGATCAACCCCTGGTATGTGGACTACTATGGCCGCTTCAACGACCACTGCATCCTCACACCACACGGCGTGCGTGCCGAGGACCGTACACCACGACCTGCACAGGTAAGCCATTACCAGAGGCTTTGGGGGCGATATGCCATCATGGCCGCAGGGCTGAACCACCGAACGAACTATGCCCTGCTGGTCGAGGTGGCCCGGAAACGCCCCGACCTGCGGTTGGTGATCGCCGGTCAACTATTCGAACTGCCCCCGGATCAGCTGGAGCGGCGGGACGCGCTGTTCGCCATGCCCAACGTGACCTACGTGGGGGTGAAACACCCGGATGTCCTGCGCGATATCATTCGGGGTGCGGTGATGGGCCTGGTGACCTACGACTTTGAACCCACCAGGAGCCTGCCAGTGACCGGCGATGGTACACCCCTGAAGGTGATCACCTACCTGGCGCAAGGATGCCCGGCGATATCCACGATCAACAGTTATGTGCCGACCCTTGACGGCCATGGGGCGTACAAGGCGGAGGATCCCGCCCATTTCGTGAAGCTGGTGGAGGATGTACTGGAGGGCCGCCGTGCCACGGACGTGGAGCACGTTGAGGCCTACCTCGATTCGGTGGATTATGACCGGCTCACGGGCGCCATCCTCGATCGGCTCTACCCAGCTACCACGGAGGAGGTGAGGGCCCATGAAGTGGTCCAACAACCGGGGCCGGAGGAGCGGCCCATCGTTCCGGCTGACAGCGTGATCCTGATCATCTCCAACGAAGAATGGGACGGGCCCCGTTATAGCAAGCATCGCTTCGCCGTTGCCCTCAAACGCTACCGGAAGGTCATCTTCATCGACCCGGTCACCCCATGGCGGCCAGCTCATCTCCTCCAATGGAAGATCAGGACACGCCCCACTCCGGAAGGGATCACCGTGCTCACCTACCAGAACCCCATTCCCTTGATGGGAGGCGCACTTGGCTCGTTCAATGACCGGCTTGTGAGCTACCGGATCCGCCGCTACCTGCGACGCGAGGGTATCCCCTGGCCGCTGTTCTGGAGCTTCGACCCCAGTCGGCTATTGACCCCGAAGCAACTCCGTGCAGTGCGGGCCGTTTACCATTGTGCGGATGATCACACCTTCCGGTGGAAGGGAGAGAAGACCCTCGCCCGGAATTGTGACCACATCTTCTGCATCGCCCGCGACCTCATGCCCCGCTTCCGCCCGCTGAATGATTCGGTCCATCATGTACCCCATGGCATCGCCGTGAATGACCTGGTCGTGGCGCCGCACGATACCCCGGAGCTGCCCGTTAGACCCGGATACGGCCTGTACATCGGGAACATCAATGACCGGCACGACTTCGTTATCTGGGAACGCCTGTTCAAGGAACATCCGGAGGTGAACTTCCTTATCATTGGACCCGAACGCGTTACCGACCCCGTTGGGCGCCGCCTGATCGATGAGCGACCCTACCCCAATGTCCTCTTCCTCCCGCCTGTTCCGTACGAGCAACTGGCAAGTATCATCGGTGCTTCCGGCTTCGGCTTCCTTTTTCTCAAACCCGATCATCCGGCCAACCGGATATCCAGCCAGAAGGTGATCCAGTTCCTCGCACAGGGCAAGCCGTTCTTCTGCAGTTGGCTCTCGGAGTACAGTGAGGTGCCGGGTCCCACGATCCACGTCGCTTCCGACGTGGATGAGGCCCTCGCCCTGTTCCGGGAATTCCAACAGCATGGCGATCCCCCGGAGGCCGCAGCCGCCCGGCTTCGACTGGCCCGGGAACAACTCTATCCGAACCTGATCCGAGGGCTTCCCTTCCGATTATGAACCCTTCGCACCTTCCATGTCGCTGAAGCGGGGGCTGTTCTACACCTTGCTTGCACAAGCGCCCACGCTCGTGCTCTATTTCGTGGCCAGTACCGTGATGACCCGCATGCTCGGGGACGTGGGCCGGGGTGAGTATACCCTGATCACCAACCTGAGCACACTGCTCGCCATGTTGATGAGCCTGAACATCGGCTTCGGGGTCACGTATTTCATCTCCAAGCAACCCGAGGACCGGTCGCGGATCATCGGGACGGCGACCACGGCGTTCCTGTTGAATGCGTT
>JADLAI010000128.1 GCA_020848295.1 Flavobacteriales bacterium | reverse complement strand
TTCGCCAGGATCAGTGTGGAAAGGCCGGGATCCGTATCCTCATCACCGGCTCATTAACAAGCCTACAGCCGACCCTCAACTTCTTTCCATCCACGATCGTTGAAAATTATCGCGATCATCCGCAAAGGCCATCCATCGTGGCATAGTTGAAAAAGGCGTGGAGATCTCCTGACCGCACCTGACAAAGGTCACTTTTGACGGGCCGCGTGCCGGAGAGTTTTGCCCGTCACAGTTCTACCCACCGATGACCGAAAGATCCGAAACGGGCCTGCTCCAACAAGCCATCGCCACCCGTATGCACCCTGCCTTCCACGACCGGACTGACGTACACCATGAATCGCTGCGCTACTTCCAGGGCGATGAGCTCGCTGCAACAACGTGGGTGAACAAATACGCGCTGCGGGACCAGCACGGAAGGTTCGTCGAGAAGAGCCCGGCTGACATGCATCAACGGTTGGCCCGGGAGTTCGCCCGGATAGAACGGAAGTATCACCCCGTATCCGCCGAACGCAAGGCCCTGCTCTCCGAATACGGGCGCCAGCGCGCCGCATTGGATGAGGCCCGCATCTTCGACCTCTTCGACGGGTTCCGCCAGGTGGTGCCACAAGGTAGTGTGATGGCCTCCCTGGGTGACCCCTATCGCCTGGCCTCGTTGAGCAATTGCGTGGTGGTACCCTCGCCTCTGGACAGCTACGGCGGCATCTTCCGTGTGGACCAGCAACTGGCCCAGCTCTTCAAACGGCGCTGCGGTGTGGGTTTCGACCTGAGCACCCTGCGGCCCGAAGGCGCCGATGTGAGCAATGCGGCCCGTACCAGCACTGGCGCGGTGAGTTTCATGGAGCGCTTCAGCAACACCACCCGCGAAGTGGCGCAAAAAGGTCGGCGTGGTGCGTTGATGCTCACCATGGACATTGCCCACCCGGACGTGGAGAAGTTCATCACCATCAAGCAGGACCTCACCCGCGTGACCGGCGCCAATGTGAGCGTACGCGTGAGCGATGAGTTCCTGCGTGCGGTGGACCAGGGTACGGTGTTCACACAACGTTGGCCCATCGATGCGAAAGAACCCACCATGACCCGCGAGGTGGATGCTCGTGCGCTCTGGAACACCCTCGTGGACTGTGCGCACCGTACGGCCGAACCCGGTGTGATCTTCTGGGACCGCCAGCACCATTACAGCACCAGCAGCGTGTATCCGGGTTTCCGCAATGCGAGCACCAACCCGTGCAGCGAGATCGCCATGCAGGGCGGCGACAGTTGCCGCCTGATCGCCATCAACCTCTACGGCTTCGTGACCGATGCCTTCACGCCCACGGCGCGATTCGACCATGAGAAATTCGCTCAGGTCACTTACGAAGCACAACGCCTCATGGATGATCTGGTGGACCTGGAGTTGGAGGCCGTAGAGAAGATCCTGGAGAAAGTGGAGAACGATCCGGAGCCGGACGCGATCAAACGGGTGGAGCGGGAGACGTGGGAGTTGCTGCGCGATACGGGCCGTAAGGGCCGTCGCACGGGGCTGGGCTTCACCGGCCTGGCCGATGCATTGGCGGGGCTCAACCTGAAATACGACAGCGATGCCGCGTTGATCGCCACCGAGGAGATCATGCGAACGAAATGCCGTGCTGAATTTGACAGCAGCATCGACATGTCCATCGAACGTGGCAGTTTCTCAGGCTTCGATCCGGCGATCGAGCGCACCTCGGAATTCACCGCCATGCTGGAGCAGGAACTGCCCGAAGTGCATGCACGCATGATGAAACATGGTCGTCGCAACATCAGCCTGAGCACCGTGGCACCCACCGGCACCCTCAGCCTGCTCACGCGCACCAGCAGCGGGATCGAGCCGGTGTACATGCTCGGGTACACACGCCGTCGCAAGGTGGTACCCGGCGACAGGAAGGCGAAGGTGAGCTTCACCGACGAGCTCGGTGACCAGTGGGAGGAGTTCACCGTTCACCATCCCCGCGTGGTGGACTGGATGCAGGCTTCGGGGAAGGCCGACAGCAGCGAAAGTCCGTACGCCGGGGCCACCGCCAACGATATCGACTGGCACAAGCGCGTACGCCTGCAGGCCGTCGTGCAGAAATACACCACCCACTCCATCAGCAGCACGATCAACCTGCCATCCACCGCCACGGCGGAAGAGGTTGGGGGCATCTACCTCGAAGCATGGAAGGAGGGGTTGAAAGGCATCACCGTGTACCGCGACGGGAGCCGCAGCGGTGTGCTCGTGGCCGAGAAGAAGGAAACCCCGGCCGAAGCGCATACGCATGTATCACGTCCAGAGCGGCTGGAGGCCGATGTGCTGCGCTTCCACAACGACACCGAGCCCTGGATCGCGGTTGTTGGTACGCTTAACGGTCAGCCCTACGAGATCTTCACCGGCAAGGCCAACGGTGGATTCGAGCTGCCCAAGTGGGTGAGCAAGGGCTGGGTGGTGAAACGCAAGGACCAAAAGCGCGGAAAGAACATCTACGACCTGGAGTACGCCGATGCGGACGACTACCACGTGACGGTACAGGGCCTGAGCCGCACCTTCAACCCCGAGTTCTGGAACTACGCGATCCTGATCAGCGGCATGTTACGTCAAGGTATGCCGGTGCCACAGGTGGTGGATGTGGTGGCGAACCTGAACCTGTACGACGCCACCCTGAACACCTGGAAGAACGGCGTAGTGCGGGCGCTGCAACGCTATATCGCCGACGGTACCAAGGCCGCAGGTCGCAAGTGCGCCGATTGTGGTGATGCCGACGGCGTGTACTACGAGGAAGGCTGCCTGAAGTGCAAGAGCTGCGGAGCGAGCAAGTGCGGGTAGTGGGCTGGCCCACGCAGTGCGCACGTGGGTGGCGATCGGTACAGGATCGGGGGGTAACCTTCCCAGTGGCCTGCCGCATCCTTCGGGAATGGGCAGCAACGCGTGTGGATACGGCGGGGCTGTTCATGCCTGGTCGGGCCATCGGTGGAATTATACTGGTATGACGCACGTTCTGAATGTGAGGACTTGCCTCTTCCGGTCAATTCATTGATCGAACCTCGAACCCAGCCTCATTTCCTGTCGATCGTCATGTTCGGCCATCGTCCCGCTCATCACCTTCGTCATCCTTGACGACCGATCCGTGTTCTACGCGACGAGCAACCCACCCACCAAAGCCCCAGCGGGCGACCTGATCGAGGCCATTCAGGACCTGAAACAGGCCAAGAACGCCGTGATCCTGGCACACTACTACCAGACGCCGGAGATCCAGATGCTGGCCGACCATGTGGGCGACAGCCTGGCGCTGGCACAGGCGGCGGAGCGCGAAGGATCCGACATCATCCTGTTCTGCGGTGTGCACTTCATGGCCGAGACGGCCAAGATCCTCAATCCCACGCGCAAGGTGTTGGTGCCCGACATGGCAGCGGGCTGTTCCCTGGCCGATTCCGCCCCGGCGGACAAGTTCCGCGCCTTCCGCGAAGCACATCCGGATCACACCGTGGTGAGCTATATCAACTGCAGCGCCGAGGTGAAGGCCATGAGCGACATCATCTGCACCAGCAGCAATGCGGTGCGGGTGGTGAACAGCATCCCGGCGGGCAAGCCGATCATCTTCGCACCGGACAAGCACTTGGGCGCCTATGTGCAACGTGTTACCGGTCGTCCACTCGTGTTATGGGACGGCGTGTGCGAGGTGCATGTGGACATCAGTGCCGACAAGCTGAAGCTCCTGCTGGGCAAACATGCCGATGCGAAGCTGGTGGCGCACCCTGAATGTCCGGAGCACATCCTGGCCATGGCCGACCACGTGGGATCCACCTCCTCGTTGCTCCGTTTTGTACAGGATGATCCGGGCGACACCTTCATCGTGGCCACCGAGGCAGGTATCCTGCACAACATGCGCAAAGCTGTTCCGCACAAGCAGCTGATCGCCGCCCCAGCCAACGCCAATAACACCTGCGCATGCAGCGAGTGCCCCTATATGAAGTTGAACACATTGGAAAAGGTGTACACCGCACTGCGTGATGAGCGGCCGGAGATCCACTTGGACGAAGACCTACGGGTACGTGCCCACCGCTCCTTGCGCCGCATGCTCGAACTGGGATGATGGAAAGCAGGCAAAGCAGGCAAGGGGGGCAAAGGAGGAGGGTTGAGCCTTATTGCCCATACAGGTGCCCACCGGCAGCCCCTTCTTCTCCTCCATCCCCACCATCGCCTTCCCTATACGTGCAACACACACATGGACGCCCAGCTTGATGCCATCGTGGTGGGCGGCGGCATTGCCGGAATGGTGTACGCCACCCAATTGGTGGATCTTGCCCAAGGGCGACCTGTTCGGGTGCGTGTCCTTTCGAAGGCGCCCGTTCAGGTGAGCAGTTCGTTCGCAGCGCAGGGCGGGGTAGCGGCCGTAATGCGCACCGAGGATTCGGTCGAACAGCATGTGCGCGACACGCTCACCGTTGGTGCGGGTCGCAACGATCCGGCAGTGGTTCGGCTGGTGGTGAGCGAAGGTCCCGCGCTGATCCGCGGCCTGATCGGCATAGGTGCCCGGTTCGATGCGAACGCGGATGGCGAACTGGACCTGGCTCGCGAGGGTGGGCATAGCGCAGCACGCGTGGTACACCACCGCGACCGCACGGGTGAGGAGATCGTACGTGTGCTCCACCAGCGCATGACCAACACGCCGGGCATCGAGGTGATGGACGGTCAGCGGGCGATCGACCTACTGGTGGATGGCGAAGGGGATCAGCGCCGATGCATCGGTGTGCGTGCGGTGGACATGCGGACCGGTGAGGTGGTGGATCACTTTGCAACGCACGTGATCCTGGCAACAGGAGGGGCGGGGAATCTGTACGAGCACACCACTAATCCACCCACGGCAACGGGAGACGGTATCGCCATGGCCATCCGAGCCGATGTCCCGGTACGCGACATGGCCTTCGTGCAGTTCCATCCCACGGCACTATATGCCAAGAAGAGCGGTAGAGTGAGTCTGATCAGCGAGGCGGTACGCGGCGCCGGCGCCCGATTGCGCGGCGCGGATAAACGCCCGCTGATGACCGGTCTGCACCCGATGGGCGACCTCGCCCCACGCAACATCGTGGCCCGCGCCATCCACCACGAGATGCAGCAACACGCCATGCCGCATGTGTGGCTGGATGCCTCTCCGATCGGGAGTCATCGGTTCGCGGCCGAATTCCCGGGGATCGCACGCGATTGTGCGGCCATCGGCCTGGTGCCCGGCAGGGACCTGCTGCCGGTGATGCCCGCTGCACACTACCTATGCGGCGGCGTGCGCACCGATGATCGCGGTCGCACCGCACTCGCTGGGCTTTACGCCCTCGGCGAATGCGCATCGAGCGGCTTGCACGGTGCGGACCGTCTCGCGTCGAACTCCCTGCTCGAGGCACTGGTGATCCCCAAAAGGGCAGCGCAGGCCACACTCTGCGAAGGGTTGATGGCCGTGCCGGTACCGTCGCGGATCCAGCGGACCAACCAACTCGCATCCCGCACCTTGGAGCTCATCCCTCGTGCTATGGCGACCCTCACCCATACCATGACCATGCACGTGTCCATAGTACGCACCGAGGAGGGCTTGCATCAAGCCCTCCGGGAGATCAACCACCTCGACCGTCAGGTCCGTGCTTCCTGGCAGCGACGCCGGTGGTCCGCTGACATGATGGACCTGCGGGACCTGCTCACCGTGGCCCGTAGTGTGACCGCATCGGCGTTGGCAGAGCCGGATAGCATCGGAGCACATTTCATCCTACACGGCATACGATCGGCCTGAGCATCCCATCGGAACCGATGGGACGATCAAGGTTGGATCAGCTCGTCCCATCCCGCTGAAACCTGACCAACATCAGGATGGGACCTTCGATCAGTCAAGATCTTCGCCCGATGAGCGCCGCAACCGGGTCGAAACCAAGCCCGCACACCTTCCATATACCTGTGATGGGGCTGGGCTACACGATCGACACCCCGTTGAAGGTGGCGCATCTGGGCATTTCGTCGGTGGTCTCCATCATCGAGGATGAGCTCGTGGAACGCATGCGGGAGCACCATGCCGTGCAGAACCAATTGCCGTACGAGGCCATCCCCAAGCCTTCGCACGACCATAGGGCCAGGCGTGTCACCGCCTACCTGGATCTGCTCGCTCAGTTGGTGGACCGCAACACACAGCGTGTAAGAAGCGCCCCGTTCCGGTCCGGCTCTGAAAGTTCCCTGTATTTCGAGCTACTGCCAACAGGCTCTCCCCTGCAGGAGTTTTACCAGCAGGTGCAGGCCATGCCGCCGGGGGTGGCACGCGACATGGCCGAGGATCAGCTCCGGGGGCTCATCGTGCCCGGCGCGATCGACGTGAACATCATGGCCAAGATCGATCCGGTCAACTACGACAAGGAGGGCCGGGCATTACCCGATGAATTCTGCGATGCCATGGCCGCGTTCAGAGGCTTCGCGAACAGCAAACTCCATTCCTCCATCGTGCTCAGCGCTGGGTACAACCCCAGGCTCTATGCCTACATCCCACGGTTCCCGGACTTCCTGCCGGATGCAGAAGGGGTGCTTCGCAAGCGGATCATCCTCAAGGTGAGCGACCTGCGGTCCGCGCAGGTACAGGGACGTTTGCTGGCGAAGAAGGGCGTGTGGGTATCGGAGTTCCGGATCGAGTCGGGGTTGAACTGCGGGGGCCATGCCTTCGCTACCGACGGCCTGCTGATGGGTCCGATCCTGAAGGAGATCGCGGATCACCGGGCCGCCCTGGTCGAAGAGCTTTATGCGACGTGCAACCAGGCATTGGAGGCAATGGCCCGCCCGACATTCCCGACCCGCCCTTCGCAACGCATCACCGCGCAAGGAGGGATCGGCACGGCGGCCGAGGATCGTTTTCTGCTCCAGCACTACGGCATGGACAGCACCGGATGGGGCAGTCCTTTCCTACTGGTCCCCGAAGCCACGAACGTGGACGACAGCACGCTGGAGCAACTCACACGCGCCCGGCCCGAGGACTTCTTCCTGAGCGGTGCCTCCCCGCTGGGTGTCCCGTTCCACAACTTCCGCCGGAGCAGTTCGGAGCAGCAACGCCGGTCCCGCATTGCCAAAGGCAGGCCCGGAAGCCCCTGTTACAAGGAGTTCCTCAGCAGCAACACGGAATTCACCGAACGCCCGATCTGCACGGCCTCCCGGCAGTACCAGCACCTCAAACTGGCCCAGTTGCGGGCCACGATCCAGGACCCGGTGGTCCTGGCCCGTGAGGAGAAAGTGGTGACCGACAAGGATTGTCTGTGTGAAGGCTTGGGTGCGGGAGTCTTGTTGAAGGGCGGTATGACACCTGCGCACAAACTCACGGCCGTGACCATTTGCCCCGGCCCGAACACCGCGTACTTCAACCAGGTGGTCTCCCTTCGTAGCATGGTGGACCACATCTATGGCCGCAAGGACTTGCTGAACGGGGTGGTACGGCCCCACATGTTCATCAAGGAGCTGGGGCTCTACGTGCAGCACCTCAAACAGGAGTTGGAACGCGCATCCTCGGACCTGAGCGTGAAGCAACAGCGCCGACTGAACACCTTCAAGCACAACCTGCTGGACGGTATCCAGTACTATGCCGCGCTGTTACAGAACGTGTACACGGAAGCCACACAGGATGCCGACCGGTTCCGCCGATCGCTGGAGGAGCATGCCCGTGAAGTGCAGGCCCTCCTCCTACCCGAAGCACAACCTACGTCGTAAGACGAACCTTATCCCGCATTGGTACGATCGTTCACAACTTCAACAGCGAAGTACCACCGTTTTTCACCGTTCCACTTTAGTTGACCGAAAAGCACTCGACCCGTCGCGCTCACCGGAACTTGTGATCGCACTGATCCAAGTGTATCCGCAGGCTGTCCAACTGCTCCGTCGCGGCCTGGCCCGGTATCCGCTTGATCATTTCCATCGGAGGGAACTGGTGATCGTGCCGGGTCTCATGGACCTTGCCATCCATCGTACAGCGCTCAAGGATCAACGCCATGTGCGCATCGAGCGGATCGCGCACGTCCACCCCGCTCAGGCCGTTCGCCTGGGCGATCATGCCAAGCACACCCGCGGTGGTCTCCACATGAGCCTTCCAACGGGCGGGGTCGATCGTGGTGGAAGGGTGCTCGGCTGGCTGATCGGCGACCATGGACCCCTCTGGGGCGGACGGTCCACAGGACACACGCGTGCCACAGGTGAAGGAAATGCCCAACAGGAGCACCTTGGAATTCATACGGCAACGGAGGTCCCTGCACGGCCCGATAATTCCTGACACTCGTCAGCTTTGCTCCATGCGTTCCCCCGGACCTTCGCGCACCCTGAACGCCACGATGCGAGTAGGGAATAAAGACATGGAACAACGGAAGATCTCCTGGGCCGAACCGTACAAGATCAAAATGGTGGAGCTGATCGCCATGACCACGCGTGAACAGCGCGAGGCCGCATTGGTGGAAGCCGGCTACAACACCTTTCTGCTACCTTCCGAGAAGGTGTACATCGACCTGCTCACCGACAGTGGCACCAGCGCCATGAGCGACCGCCAATGGGCCGGCATGATGATGGGCGATGAAGCATACGCCGGCAGCCGCAACTTCTACCACCTGGAGAAGGCGATCCAGGACACCTACGGTTACAAGTACATCGTGCCCACCCACCAGGGCCGCGGGGCGGAGAACATCCTCTCGCAGATCATGATCAAGAAGGGGCAGTTCGTGCCGGGCAACATGTATTTCACCACCACACGCCTGCACCAGGAGCTGGCCGGTGGCACCTTCGTGGACATCATCATCGACGAGGCTCACGACCCCAACAACACTTTCGCTTTCAAGGGCAACGTGGACCTGAACAAACTGCAGGTCCTGATCGACAAGCACGGGGCCGACAAGATCGCCTACGTGAGCATCGCCACCACGGTGAACATGGCCGGCGGACAACCCGTCTCCATGGCCAACCTGAAGGAGTTGCGCGCCCTGTGCACCAAGCACGGCATAAGCATCATCCACGACATGACGCGTGTGGCCGAGAACGCTTACATGATCCAGCAACTGGAGCCCGGTCATGCCGACCGAAGTGTGCAGGACATCGTGAAGGAGATCTGCTCGCTCACCGACGGCGCCACCATGAGCGCCAAGAAGGATGCTCTGGTGAACATCGGCGGCTTCTTGGCGGTGAACGACTGGGACGTGTTCGAGGAGGCCCGCAACATGGTGGTGGTGTACGAAGGCCTGCATACCTACGGCGGCCTGGCCGGTCGCGATATGGAGGCCATGGCCATCGGCATCGGCGAAAGCGTGCAGGAGGACCACATCCGCGCCCGCGTGGGCCAGGTGTTCTACCTGGGCAAGAAATTGCTGGATGCCGGCATCCCCATCGTGAAGCCCGTGGGCACCCACGGCGTGTTCCTGGACGCAAAGGCCTTCCTGCCCCATTTGAAACAAACCGCCTTCCCGGCCCAGGTGCTCGCCGCAGAACTATACCTGGAAAGCGGTGTACGCGCCATGGAGCGCGGTATCGTGAGCGCCGGCCGCAACAAGGACACCGGCGACCATTATTACCCCGAGCTGGAACTGGTGCGCCTCACCATCCCCCGCCGTGCCTACACCCAGGCCCACATGGATGTGGTAGCCGAGAGCGTGGAACGGGTTTACGAGCGCCGCAAGTCCATCACCGGCCTGAAGATGGTGTACGAGCCGAAGTACCTACGCTTCTTTCAAGCACGGTTCGAGCGGCTGCCCGCTTGAATCGCAATGGAACATTCCTCACCGCGATCATGGTCGCCACGGTGATGCACATCACAACCAGCGCGGAGGCACCTGCCCAACTTGCACCCCGAACAAACCCCGGAAAAGATGAAACATGAAGTGGAGGCCATGTGGATGCAAGGCATGCAGTTCAACGCGCTCGTGCAAGGACACACCGTGGTGATGGACGCCCCCGAGCGCGTGGGCGGGCAGGATCAAGGCCCCATCCCCAAGCCGTTCGTGCTCTCCGCCTTGGCTGGCTGTACCGGTATGGACGTGATCGGCCTGCTGCGCAAGGAGGGCAGGAAACCCACGTCCTTCGACCTGCGGATCAGCGGTGAGCTTTCCAAGAGTGCGCCCATGGTCTATGTGGGCGTACACGTGGTGTACGACGTGAAGGGCGACCCCGCTGATGAACAGGCCGTGCTCAACGTGGTGTCCCGTTCGCAGAATGAGATCTGCGGCGTGAGCGCCATGCTCAAGTGCAGCATGCCCGTGACGTGGGAATTGATCTACAACGGACAACTGGTTCCGATCACACGAACAGAGACCACCACACCGGCCTGAATCCGGCCAAGGCATGACAAGGATGGCGGGCATTCCAATAGGATCCAGGGAAACGACCAACGTATGAAACACCGCACCATCATCGAGCCCTTCCGCATCAAGAGCGTCGAGCCCATCGGCCTTAGCACGGAAGCGGAGCGCGTGGAACAATTGAGGACCGCGCACTACAATCCGTTCCTATTGCGATCGCGCGATGTGATCATCGACCTGATGACCGACAGCGGCACCAGTGCGATGAGCGCGCATCAATGGGCAGGGGTGATGGAAGGGGACGAAGCGTATGCCGGATCACGCTCATGGGAGCGGATGGAGGAGGCCATCCAGGAGCTCACCGGGATGCAGCATGTGCTCCCCACCCACCAAGGCCGCGCCGCGGAGCGCATCATCTACGGGCACCTCGGTGGCCCGGGGAAGGTCTTCATCAGCAACACACACTTCGACACCACGCGGGCCAACATCGAATTCACTGGCGCCACGGCGATCGACATCCCCATTGCGGAGGGTCGGGACCCGGACCTTCAACATCCATTCAAGGGCAACATCGACCTGGGTGCGCTCGACGCACTGCTGAAGAAGCACAAGGGTAGCGTGGGAGCGGTGATCCTCACCGTGACCAACAACAGCGGCGGCGGGCAACCCGTGAGCATGGCCAATGCGGAAGGCGCTTCGGCCCTCTGTCGCCACCACGGGGCACCATTCTTCCTGGATTGCTGCCGGATCGCGGAGAACAGTTGGTTCGTGCAACATCGCGAAGAAGGCATGGAAGGCCTCTCCTACCGGCAGATCGCACAACGGATGTTCGCCCTTGCTGATGGTGCGGTAATGAGCGCGAAAAAGGATGCCCTGGTGAATATGGGCGGCTTCCTCACCCTCCGCGATGAGGCACTGGCCGAAGCATGCACCAACCTGCTGATCATCACCGAAGGGTTCACCACGTACGGTGGTCTTAGCGGTCGCGACATGGAGGCCATCGCGATCGGCCTGGAGGAGGTGTTCGATCCGTACTACCTCGATTACCGCATCCGCAGTACCACGTTCCTCGGCGAGAAATTGCACGAGGTGGGCGTACCGCTCATGAGGCCCATCGGTGGCCATGCGGTGTACATCGATTCCAAGCGGCTCTACCCACACATCCCGCCGCACGAATACCCCGGCCAGGCGTTGGTGTGCGAGTTGTACAAGCTCGCAGGTATCCGCAGCGTGGAGATCGGATCGGTCATGTTCGGCACCTATGCGCCGGACGGCTCCTTGGTCCCATCCGCCATGGAACTGGTGCGCTTGGCCATTCCACGCCGGGTGTACACCCAGAGCCACATCGAATACGTGGCGGAGACCTTCGAGGAGATCATGCGCACACGCGATCGGGCGAAAGGCTTCCGCATCGTGAAGGAGCCCAGATTCCTGCGGCATTTCACGGCGCATTTCGAGCCACTGCCATGAGCACCACACGGCGGGTGCGTGTCACCAAACGCACCACCCTGGAGATCGCACACGCATTACGCGATCACGATGGTCTTTGCCGACACATCCACGGACATTCATACGTGCTTGATGTGACCATTGCCGGCGAACCGCTCGAGGATCCGGGCGGCCCCGCCGATGGCATGGTGATCGACTTCGCAAGGTTGAAGGGGATCATACACCGCTGCGTGGTGGAACACTATGATCATGCCCTGGTACTGCATGAGCAGGATCGGGGAGCGATGAATACGGATCATCCGCTCTTCGCGCGCACGCGATTCACATCCTGGCCTCCCACCTGCGAGAACCTGTTGCTGGACATGGTGGCACGCATCAATGCGCACATGCCCAGGAATGCACGACTCAGCCATGTCCGCC
>JADLAI010000127.1 GCA_020848295.1 Flavobacteriales bacterium | reverse complement strand
GCCTTCCACGTCACCGAGGAGTTCCCCGTGGAGCGCAAGGGCAGCAGCAAGACCCGCCGCCCGGACCTGGTGCTCTTCGTGAACGGCATTCCCCTGGTGGTGATCGAGTGCAAGCGCCCCGACCTGCACAGCACCGAGTACGGCACGCCGGTGCAGCAGGCCATCAGCCAGCACTTGCGCAACCAGCAGCCCGATGAAGTGCCGGGCTTGTTCATCCACGCACAGTTGCTGCTGGCCCTGGCGCAGAACGATGCGGTCTACGGCACGGTGGGCACGCCCCCGCCATTCTGGGGGCAATGGAAGGAGTCCTTCGGCTCCGCTCAGGACGATGAGGCCGCCCTGCACACGCTGAAGAACACCCCGCTCACCAGCGCGCAGAAGGACGCGCTCTTCGCCGATCGCTTCCGCTACGTGCGTGCCTTCTTCGACCAACAGGAACAGGCGGACCTGCACGTAACGGCGCAGGACCAATTGCTCTACCGGCTCTGCCGCCCGGAGCGCTTGCTGGAGATCGTGCAGCGCTTCATCCTCTTCGATGCAGGGGAGAAGAAGGTGGCGCGTTACCAGCAATACTTCGCCGTGAAGGGGACGCTGGACCGCGTGAAGCAGCTCGACCAAGGCCATCGCCCCGGCGGAGTGATCTGGCACACGCAAGGCAGCGGCAAGAGCCTCACCATGGTGCTGCTGGCCAAGGCCATCGCCATGGAGCCGAGCATCCGCAATGCGCGCATCGTACTGGTCACGGACCGCATCGACCTGGACGACCAGCTCTACGGCACCTTCAAAAGCTGCGACACCGAAGTGGAACAGGCGCGCAGTGGCACGCACCTGGCCGAGCTGTTGCACGAACCCAAGGCCCGCGTGATCACCACACTGATGCAGAAATTCGAGGCCGTCAGCAAGCGCGGGCAGTTGGTGGATGACAGCCCCAACATCTTCGTGCTGGTGGACGAAAGCCACCGCAGCCAATACGGGGCCGGCAACGCACGCATGATGAAGGTGCTGCCCAACGCCTGTTTCCTGGGCTTCACGGGCACTCCGCTGCTGGGCAAGGAAAAGAACACCGCGCGGAAATTCGGCGGCATCATCCGGCCGGCCTACACCATCGCGCAAGCCGTTGAGGACGGTGCCGTGGTGCCCCTGCTCTACGAAGGCCGGCATGTGGTGCAGGAGGTGGACGACAAGACCATCGACACCTTCTTCAACATGGTGAGCGAACCGCTTACCCCCTACCAACGCGCCGACCTGAAGAAGAAGTTCAGCCGCGCGGACCAGCTGAACGAGGCCGACCAGAAGATCTACCGCACCGCTTGGGATGTGAGCCAGCATTGGCGCGACAACTGGAAGGGCAGCGGCTTCAAGGCCCAGCTGACCGCGCCGAGCAAAGCAGCCGCCCTGAAGTACAAGAAGTACCTGGACGAGATCGGGATGGTGAGCAGCGAGGTGGTGATGAGCCCGCCCGACACCCGCGAAGGGAACGACAGCGCGTACGAGGAGAGCGACGATGCCGTGCAGAAGTTCTGGAAGGCCATGATGGCCCAGTACGGCAACGAAACGAACTACCAGAAGAGCATCATCAAACGGTTCAAGGCCGAGGGCGATCCGGAGCTGCTGATCGTGGTGGACAAGCTGCTCACCGGTTTCGATGCGCCACGTAACACGGTCCTGTACCTGTGCCGCAGCCTCACGGCCCATACGCTCCTGCAGGCCATCGCCCGTGTGAACCGGGTGTTCGAAGGCAAGGACTTCGGCTACATCATCGACTACTACGGCATCCTGGGCGAACTGGACCAGGCGCTCACCAGCTACAACGAGCTGAGCGGCTTCGATGAGGAGGACCTGGAAGGCACCATCACGCACGTGAAGGAGGAAGTGGAGAAGCTGGCCGAACGCCACGCGCAGTTGTGGGACCTCTTCAAGGAACTCCGCAACAAGCAGGACCCCGAGGCCTTCCAGCAATTGCTCGCCCCCAAGGATGTGCGCGACCGGTTCTACGAGCGCCTCAACGTATTCGTGCGCACGCTGAAGATGGCCATGAGCACCCTGGACTTCGTGAAGAACACGCCCGAGGAAAAGGTGGAGCGCTACCGGCGCGATGCGGCCTTCTTCCTGCGCCTCCGCGCGGCCGTGCACCAGCGCTACAGCGATGGGGTCGACTACCGCCAGTACGAAGCACAGGTGCAGAAGCTCATCGACACGCATATCAAGAGCAACGAAGTGCTCCAGCTCACCGAGCAGGTGAACATCTTCGACAAGCAGGCCTTCGCCCAGGAGGTGGAGAAGGTGGAAGGCACCGCCAGCCGCGCCGACATGATCGCCAGCCGTACGGCCAGGACCATCAGCGAGCGCATGGAGGAGGACCCCGTGCTGTACAAGAAGTTCAGCACCATGCTGGAGGAGACCATTGCAGCCTATCGCGACAAGCGCATCAGCGACCTGGACTATTTGAAGCAGGCCACCCGGATCATGGAGCAGGTGCGCACGGGTAGCGAGGGCGATGAACCGACCGCGTTGAAGGACCGCGAAGTCGCACGGGCCTTCTACCGCATCGTGGAAAGCACGCTGAAAGCCGTTGACGTATCACTCACACCGGAACAGGCCAGTGGCATCGCCATTCACCTGGACGACCTCATCAAGGCCCACCGCATTGTGGATTGGGTGCGCAAGACCGATGTACAGAACCGGATGCGCCAGGCCATGGAGGACCATCTCTACGAACTGCGCAACGATGGGCTGGAACTGGGTTTCGATGCGATCGACGAGATCCTCGATAACGTGATGCGGGTGGCCCTGCACCGCTACGCCTGATGGAAGTGCGCAGCGTCCAATACGGCAACACCACGCTCTGGTACCAGCTGGTGCGCAGCGACCGGCGAACGCTCGGCTTTGTGATCCACCCGGACACGCGCGTGGAGCTGCGCGCACCATGGGGTGCTGATGTGAAGAAAGTGGACGAACTGGTCCTTCGCCGCGCCGCATGGATACAACGTCAACAGGACTACTTCAAGACCTTCCTGCCGGTGACCCCTCCACGGGATTACGTGAGTGGCGAGACGCATTTGTACCTGGGCAAGCAATACCGGTTGAAGATCCACGCAACGACCGCGTTGGAATGTGTGAAGCTATCCGGTGGCCGTATCCATCTATATGCGCACCATCCCAAGGAAGCTCGCTACGTGGCGGGCCTATTGGCAGGTTGGTACCGTGCCAAGGCCATGACCCGTTTTGATCAGGCTGTTGATCAGGCCATGCCGCAGTTCACGAAGCACCGCTTGCAGCGGCCTTCCGTCATCATCCGCCGCATGTCGAACCGCTGGGGCAGCAAGACACCCAAGGGCCGGATCATGCTCAACCCTGAACTGATCAAAGCCCCGGGCCGTTGCATCGACTACGTGGTGGTCCATGAGCTCTGCCACTTGGTCCATCCCGATCACAGCGCGAAGTACTACGCCCTGCTTGAACGTGTGATGCCGGATTGGAAGCGGTGGAAAGCCCGTCTGGAAGAAGTGATGGCCTGATCCATCGATACCGATCACATTGTGCTCATGTCAACCACTTCCGAAGCCGCTCCTTGATAAGAGCGAGCATCGTGGGTGAAATATCGCCGATGCTTCCCTGGATGACCTTGTCAGGCAAGGTGGTGAGTTGCGCCACACGCTCCAAGCTGTCCATGCGTAAGCCGGTCCGAAGAAAGCCAGGATGGGAGCTGTTGATGAGCACATCCAGCCCGTTCACTTCGCGTTGCAACTGCGTGCTCACGGCGCACACCAGCCAGTCGTTGAAAGGTGGCACCTATGCGACAACTATGGCGGGCCGCACCTTGCGCTGACCATCTGCTTGAACGAAGGTCCAGCGCACCACGTCACCGGCTTTCATTTCCCATAGTTCGGGTTGGGCTCCTTCAGCACAAGGCCGCTGATGTCCGGTTCATCTTCGCCATAGGCCGCCTGCCCAAAGACCGTGGAGGCCGCGATCAGCTCCTCCTCATGCTCTTCCTTGCTACCTGGCGCTTTGGCCCGCAGCAACTCCAGCAGGCGCTTCACCTTGGTCAAGAGGGTGACATCGTTGGTGGAGACCAACTGCTGGACCAACTCGAGCTTGAGGGCTTGGATATCCATGGTGCGGACCAAATTAATGCGGGCACGATCAGGTCGAGAATATTATCCGTTCCGTGCTCCCGGACCGATCTCGACCATTTTGAGCAAGGCCATCGCTTCCTCCATGCTCAGCTTGACGCCTTCGATGCTGAATGAGGCGATGAGCGCGCGCAACCGCTCCTCCGTTGAGACGGCGGGCTTGCGGGTGCGCTTCTTCGGGGTCATAGCTCAAATGTACGGCACACTACTTCCGCAGCAGGCGCAACATCAGTTTCCACGCCACGAGGTCGGAGACCATTTCGGGATACACGTACTTTGAGGTCTCCCATGCGTAGAACTTCCGCAGCGCCTCCAGGAATTCGGATTCACTGGCGGAAACGATCGTATCGGGATGGTCGCCGTAGTCGGAGCGCATGAAGTGTTCGCCGTTCCAACAGAGGACCGTGCCGCCTTCCATGCTCGATGTGCTGAAGCGCGCGCCGGTCTATCGCCGCGAGGATGACGCGCTGGCATGGGCACGATCGCGAAGCGCATCCCACGCAAGCACGAAAAACAAGGATCTTCGCATGGCGATGAGGTTCCATTTCGTGTTCGTGCTGGTCATTGCCGCTGCTTGCTGTACCGCGCAGGTGCAGACCTACTACATACGGCCTGTGCAAACCGACCCCGGCTATGACCCCACGGAGGACAGCAGCGCCGTGAGCCGGAACACGACGTCCCAAGTGAACAAGCTCTTCCTGTTCATCGGTGGCACCGGAAGCAGCAGCTCCACGAGCTACAACGCGCTCCGGCTGCTGTCGGCAGGGCTTGGATTCGACTTCATCAACCTCAGCTACCCCAACAGTGTGGCGGCGGCCAGTCTTGCGAGCGATCCCGACAGCATGGCCTTCGATCACTACCGGCAGGAGCTGTGCTTCGGCACCCCCGTGAGCGATGATGTGAACGTTGACAGCCTCAACTCCATCCACACGCGCACCGTGAGGCTCCTGAACTACCTGGACCTCACCTACCCGCTGCAGAACTGGGGTCAGTACCTGGGATCACCGAGCACGCTGGATTGGTCCCGCATCGTGGTCGGTGGTCATTCCCAAGGCTCCGGGCATGCATGCTACCTGGCCAAACAATACGCCGTGGACAGGGTGCTGATGTTCTCCGGTCCGAACGACTACAGCGACTTCCATTCGAATTCGGCGAACTGGGTGCGGCAGCCGGGCGCCACATCCGTAAGCGGGCACTATTCATACCTGAGCCTGAATGATGAGGCGGTCGCGTATGACAAGCAATCGGACGTGATCCTTGGACTGGGCATGCTGGCCGACGACGACACGACCCATGTGGATCCCATCCCAGCTCCGTATGGGAATTCGCACTGCCTCTACACCACCCAGCCGCCGGGTGTGGTCCTGCTCAACCACAATGTGCCGATCATGCTGAGCGCGATCAACAACGACGTTTGGACCTATATGCTCACCTCCTCCACGACCACGGGGATCATCGAACCGGGCGCGGGCTCCGGGCTGGCCGTTTTTCCGAACCCCGCTTCATCGGTCCTGTATGTCCGCTCATCCATGAGCCTCGGCGGCGAAGCCTATGTGCTCCGGTGCATCACCGGCGCAACGGCGGTCCAAGGACGGATCCCGGCCACCGATCCGGCCGCTGTTGATCTTTCAGGCCTCCAACCCGGTATCTATTGCCTGAGCATCGGCGACCGGGCTGTGAAGGTCGTGGTGCAGTGAGCGGAGTTGGGGATTCCGGTCCATGGGCCGGGGCCAGCCGCCCTACGTCCGCAGCAAGCGCAGCATGAGTTTCCACGCCACGAACTCGGACGCCTTCTCGGGATACACGTTCTTCGCGGTCTCCCAGGCGTAGAACTTGCGCAGCACTTCCAGGAAATCGGGTTCACTGGGGAACACGACCGTATCGGGGTAGTCGCCGTGGTCGGAGCTCATGAAGTGTTCGCCGTTCCAACAGATGATCGTGCCGCCTTCCTTGTGTGATGCGGTGGTTGGGTTCTCCATCGCGTACCTTTGGGTTCATGAACGCCAACTCCGAACTGTTCAAGCGGATCACCGTGGACGACCGCATCTGCAACGGCAAACCCGTGATCCGGGGCATGCGGATCACGGCGCAGACCGTGCTGGAGTTCCTGATGGCCGGAACGCCCGAAGCCGAAGTATTGAAGCAGTACCCGATGCTTGAGGCGGCGGACCTGGAAGCCTGTCGGCAGTTCGCCCTGGCGCTGATGGGCAACAGTTTCACGGTGAAGGACATCGCGGCTTAGCTTTGATCG
>JADLAI010000126.1 GCA_020848295.1 Flavobacteriales bacterium | reverse complement strand
TCCAACCATGGTGAACAGAATGGAGACCAGGACCGTGCAATATCGAGGCAGCATGGGATGAGGTTGGACCGCGTGAAGATAGTTGACCTCCGGTTCCCGCGTGAGCCTACCGAACGGGAAGAGCGTACGAGAACCACGGCAGCACGCACCAAGTTGCCCATGTGCCAAGATCCCCTCGGAGGGGATGGCGTTCGGAACTTCCGTGCCGCTTCAGGGAGCCGACCGGAATAAAGGAATGCGATATGACGCGAACGCAGTCCTGCTCATCAACGGGCCCGCTCCAGGTTCTTCAGGTCCTCATCGATGAACCCTTCCTTCTTCCCGAAGATGGCGGCATCGTCACGCATGTACATCAGCTCACCCGTACCCACATTGAACACGCGCTTGAAACAATGCTTGTTCTTGTTCTCTCCCGTGAGCACCACATCGCTGATGGTGATCTCCTTCGAACCCTTCTCCAGCAAGCTGGCGATCTGGCTCAGGGCCATGACCTGGCACGGAGCCGTGTAGAACTCCTTCACCTTCGCTGCGTCCGGAAGGCTCTTGTCCATGTGCTCCTTCGCCAACCAGAACTCGGTGTCGCGTACCAACCGGTTGCGTGAGGAGTAGGTGCGGTCGGCCGTGGTCTTATCCGTGATCTTACCGCCCTCCACCAAGGTGAGGTAGTTCTGGAGATGTTTCAGGTAGACGTCCAGCAGGCGGGCCATTCCCGGTTCATTGATCCCTTTTGGATCGATCTGGATGAAGGCCACCTCGTGTTCCGCGGGGATGCTGGTGAACTCGTTATCGGTCTGTGCCAGGGTCTCTCCCTTCTTGGGCTTCCAGCCTTTCACCAGGGTGAGGAAGGTGGCCTCGAACTTCACCGGGTCGGTCTTCCTGGTCTTCAGTAGGTAGGTCCGGTCCGGGGCGATGGGCTGGGTGGCCAGATCCGCTACGGTAAGGAATTCCAGTTCGGTGGTGAACTTCCAGTTCGCCTTGGCGCTTTCGATCATCGTCCGGTTGTACGGCGAATCACCCGCATCCAACACCACCACCGTCCTGGTGGACTTGGCGGCCTTCACGGCGCCGGCGTCGAATGTACCGTATTGGGCATGGAGGGTGAAAGTCGTCAGGAGGGCGGCCAGGGCCAGGAAGCGGTGCTGCATGTTCGTGTGGAACGTTTTTCGGATCGCTGCGAATTTAGTGCCACAGTGTTCTTGCGTTCCCGGCGAGTTCTTCACACCGGTGGCCGGCTCAACGCATGACCACGCTACCAGCACCAGCATTCAGGCCGTGAATGGTCGCTCGTCGGTGCGGCGATCCTACTGGAACTAGGCCTTGCATTCCAGCGTAGAAGGCGCTTGCCCATAGCTAACTTCGCCCCGCCTTTCGGGCAGCGTATATGGATAAGTACTCCTACCTCAGCAATGTCGACAGCGCATGGCTGGACGACCTCTACCAGGATTACCAGAAGGACCCCGCCAGTGTGGAGACCGGGTGGGCCCGGTTCTTCGAGGGATTCGATTTCGCCAGGTCCATCAACGACGGGGCCGACAAGGGTCCCGGACCGGTGGGGAGGAGCGCTTCCCCAGCGGGCAATGAACGTTTCGAGAAGGAGTTCCGCGTCATCGAACTCATCCAAGCCTATCGGTCGCGTGGCCATTTCTTCACAAAGACCAATCCGGTACGTGAGAGGCGTTCGTACACCCCTACGCTCGCCCTGGAGAACTATGGCCTGAGCGAGCGTGATCTGGATACCGTGTTCAGCGCCGGCAACGATGTTGGGATCGGCCCCTCCAAGCTGCGCGACATCGTGGCCCTGCTGGAGGAGACCTATTGCCAGAGCATCGGAACAGAGTTCATGTTCATCCGCACGCCGGAGAAACGCAAATGGCTTGCCGATCGCATGGAGCGTACGCGCAACCGGCCTGACTTCACCATTGATCAGAAGAAGGACATACTGGAGAAGCTGAACGAGGCGGTGGTCTTCGAGCGCTTCCTCGGGAAGAAGTTCATCGGTCAGAAGCGATTCAGCATTGAGGGTGCCGAAGCCTTGATCCCAGCGTTGGATACGGTGATCGAGCATGGGGCCGACCTGGGTATCACCGAGTACGTGATCGGCATGGCCCATCGCGGCCGCCTCAATGTGCTGGCCAACACCCTGCGCAAGAGCTACGACCAGATCTTCAGTGAATTCGAGGGCAAGGATTACGAGGATGATCTGGTGGAGGGCGACGTGAAGTACCACATGGGTTACAGCAGCGTGCTCAAGACCAACTCAGGGAAGGATGTGAGGCTCACGCTCGCTCCTAACCCCAGCCATCTGGAGGCCGTGGGCCCCGTCATGCAGGGGATCACACGTGCCATCGTCGAACAGGACGACAAGTTCAGGCAGGGCGTCACGGCCCCCATCCTCATCCATGGTGATGCCGCCGTGGCAGGCCAGGGTGTGGTGTACGAGGTGGTGCAGATGTCGGGCCTCAAGGCCTATGAAGTGGGTGGCACGGTGCATATCGTGGTGAACAACCAGGTCGGCTTCACCACCAACTACATCGATGCGCGCACCAGTACCTATTGCACCGATGTGGCCAAGGTGACCCAGTGCCCGATCTTCCACGTGAACGGTGACGATGCCGAGGCCGTGGCCTATACGGTGAAGCTGGCCATGGATTACCGCCAACAGTTCGGCACGGACATCTGGGTGGACATCCTCTGTTACCGCAAGCATGGGCACAACGAGGGCGATGAGCCCAAGTTCACACAACCCTTGTTGTACAAGGCCATCGCCGCGCATCCCGACCCACGCGAGATCTACACGGAGAAATTGATCGCCAGTGGGGTGGAAGGTGCCCGTGAGATGGCCCAGGAGATGGAGGCCTCCTTCACCAGCATGCTCGATGATCGCCTGAACGATTCCTTGCAGGAGCGGGTCGGGAAGATCACCAACTTCATGGAGGAGCGATGGAAGGGCTTCAAGCGCGCCACGGCGAAGGATCTCCAGCGGTCGCCAGAGACCGGTGTGGACGAGGCCACGCTGCGTCTGATCGGCGAGAAGCTGAGCCTGGTGCCGGACGGGAAGAAGTTCTTCAGCAAGCTCGAGAAGATCCTGGGCGACCGGAAGCGCATGATGGAGACCGGTAGGCTCGATTGGAGCATGGGCGAATTGCTCGCCTATGGTTCACTCCTGCTCGAAGGCCATCCGGTCCGATTCACCGGGCAGGATGTGGAACGTGGCACCTTCTCGCACCGCCATGCCGTGGTACGTGTGGAGGACAGCGAGGAGGAGTTCATCCACCTGAAGCATATCCGCGAAGGCCAGGCCCTCTTGCAGATCTACAACTCCCTCCTGAGCGAGTATGCGGTGCTCGGCTTCGAGTATGGTTATGCGATGGCCCGGCCTCAGGCACTCACCATCTGGGAGGCGCAGTTCGGCGATTTCGTGAACGGCGCGCAGATCATCCTGGACCAGTACCTCTGTTGCGGGGAGGAGAAATGGGGGACACAGAACGGCCTGGTGTTGCTGCTCCCCCATGGCTACGAGGGCCAGGGTGCCGAACACAGCAGTGCGCGCATGGAGCGGTTCCTACAGAGCTGTGCCGATGAGAACATGGTGCTGGTGAACTGTACCACCCCGGCGAACTTCTTCCATGCCTTGCGCCGACAACTGGCTTGGGATTTCCGCAAACCGCTGGTGGTCTTCAGCCCGAAGAGCCTGTTGCGCCACCCGCGTTGCACAAGCCCGCTGGAGGACTTGACGAAAGGGGGCTTCCAGGAACTATTGGATGACGAGGTGGTCGATCCCAAGCAGGTGCGCACCGTGATCTTCACCCAGGGCAAGGTACATTACGACCTTGCCGAACATCGGGAGAAGAACGGCATCACCGACACGGCGCTCGTGCGCGTGGAACAGCTGCACCCCTTGCCCGCCGATCGAATGCGTGCCGCGATCAAGCGATACCCGAAAGCCGAACGATACCTATGGGTGCAGGAAGAGCCGAGCAACATGGGGGCGTGGCAGTACATCGCCATGCATTTCCGGGATGTGCCGTGGGAGGTGATCGCACGACCGGCGAGCGGAGCACCGGCAACAGGCAGTAGCAAACGCAGCGCGAAACAACAAGCGGCGATCATCGAGAAGGCGTTCGCCACCGCAACCACCACCACCAGAACGAACAAGCAGGTGAAGGCCTGATGATCGACAACGAACAATAGCGACAAGCATGGCCACAGTGGATATCAAGGTCCCAAGCCCGGGGGAAAGCATCACCGAAGTGCGCATCGCGCAATGGCTGGTGAAGGATGGGGATGTGGTGCAACGGGACCAGGTGCTCGCCGAGATCGACAGCGACAAGGCCACGCTCGAACTGAGCGCTGAAGCGGCCGGCCAGGTGAAACTGCTCGCCGGTGCCGACCGGACCGTGGCCGTTGGGGAGGTAGTGGCCAGGATCGACACGAGTGTGGCCGTACCGGCCGCCTCGGCACCCAAGCCCGCCCCCAAGCAGCAGGAGAAACCGGCCGAGGCCCCGAAGGCCACCGCCGCACCGAAAGCCGCTGCCGCAGCGCACGCCACCCCCGTGGCCAAGGCGATGTTGGACGAGAAGGGTATCGCGGCCGAGAAGGTGAAGGGGACCGGACCGAACGGACGGGTGACCAAGAGCGATGTGAGCGCCTATGTCTCCGGTGGGGTGAGCGCTGATGCCATTGCACTGAACGGTTGGGGCGGGACCCGGGAACAGAAACGCAATAAGATGACCTCATTGCGCCAGACCGTGGCCAAGCGCCTGGTCATGGCGAAGAACCAGACAGCGATGCTCACCACCTTCAACGAGGTGGACATGAGCGCGGTGATGGCCCTACGCGACCGGTACAAGGACCGGTTCAAGGAGGCCCATGGGGTGAACCTGGGTTTCATGAGCTTCTTCACCAAGGCCGTCACCGAAGCCCTGCGCCTTTTCCCGGCCGTGAACGGACAGATCGATGGCGAGGAGATCATCCTGAGCGATTACGCCGACATCGGTATTGCGGTGAGCAGCCCCAAGGGGTTGATGGTGCCCGTGCTGCGGAATGCGGAGCGAATGAGCTTGGCCGAGATCGAAGCGGGCATCAAGGCCCTCGCCACGAAAGCGCGCGACGGCAAGCTGACCCTCGATGAAATGAGTGGCGGCACCTTCACGATCACCAATGGTGGCGTCTTCGGCAGCATGCTCAGTACACCCATCATCAATCCACCACAGAGCGCCATCCTCGGTATGCACAACATCGTAGAGCGTCCTGTGGCGGTGAACGGCCAGGTGGTCATCCGGCCGGTTATGTATGTGGCGTTGAGCTACGACCACCGGATCATCGATGGCAAGGAAAGCGTGAGCTTCCTGTACAAGGTGAAGGAGATGATCGAGGAGCCGAACAGGATCATCTTCGGCGCGAAGGATCCCGGAGAAGTGTTGTTGGGCCTGTAATACCATTTCGCTGTAAGGTCCAGCCCGAGCTGCTTGCCCTTTTTCCGCATTGCTTCACCGCCGGACTCGTTCCGTGCTCCCCGCTACGCAACGATCCCGTCGTAGCGCGCTGCGAAGAAGTTGCAGGGCATCCTTGGACCACCCCTTACTACGAAATGGTATCAGTGTGCTGTACCTCCAGGGCCAATACCTGCTGGTGACCGCCTTGCGATCGATCGAAGGCCGGACCGGATGCCACACAGTGCGCTGTTGACAAGTGCGAGGAACCCGGCGCACCTCTCCGACCGGAGCGGGGCTACGTTTGCTCGGCACCTTGCATGTTGTGTTTGGCGTATTGTGTTCCATTCGTTATAGGCGCACCCATGGTCGTCCCGAACGAGCACCCTTCGCCACCACCACCATCAAGGGCCATCCAAGCTGGTCGGTACATGGCTGAACAACGACGCCTCCTCAACTCGGCAGCCCGCGCGCTCGCCGCAAGCACCTCGATCCTTCGTTACCTGTTCCCGGTAGTGGCCGGCATGCTGCTCTGGCAAACCGAGGCGAAGGCCACGCACGCCATGGGTGGGGACATCACCTACGAGTGCCTGGGGAACAACCGGTACCGGATCAATATGAGCTTCTTCCGGGATTGCAACGGGGTGAACGCACCCACGAGTTGCGGCAACGGTGATCTCTCATTCAATGTCCGATCGGCGACCTGCAATGCCAATTTCAACGCCTGCTTCGTAAGGCAGAGCATCGACATCGTAACGCCGATCTGCGACGGTTCGGTCGATCGTTGCTCCAGCTCTTCCGGACTCTATGGCGTGGAACGCCACCGGTATTCGGCCGTGATCGACCTGACCTCCTGGGCCGGGTGTGGAACCGACTGGATCATCGACTGGGACCTGTGCTGCCGCAACAACGCCATCACCTCCCTGAACAATCCCGGAGGGCGTGATCTCTACCTGAGCGCGCGATTGAACAATACGGTGACCCCGTGCAACAGTTCACCGCGCTTCATCAATGACCCGGTCCCATTCGGCTGTGTGGGCCAACCCATCGTGTACAACCACGGTGTGACCGACCTTGCTGGTGACTCGTTGAGCTTCGAGCTCGCACCGGCCCGTGGTGCCAACGGTGCCACCATCCCATACAATGCCGGATACAGCTACATCCAACCGGTGATCACCAGCGGCGGCGCGAATGCCGTCACGATCGATCCAGTGACGGGTACAATCCGCTTCACGCCGAGCATCGCCCAGTTCTCCGTGGTCACCGTGCTCGTGCGTGAGTATCGCAATGGGGTGCAGATCGGCCAGTATCTGCGTGACCTGCAATTCGCGATCATCGCCTGCAATAACAACAACCCGACGGTGAGCGGGATCAACGGCACCAACAGTTTCGTTTACAACGTGTGTGCGGGCACGAACTTCTGTTTCGATGTGAACTCGGCCGATGCGGACGCGGCCCAGAACGTGACCATGACCTGGAACGGGTCGATCCCGACGGCCACCTTCACCACCACCAACACCTCCCGCCCGGTGGGTACCTTCTGCTGGACGCCCACGCTGGCCGATATCGGACAGCAGATCTTCACGGTCTCTGTGGAGGATGATGCGTGCGTGCTCAATGGCTTCGGCACCGTCGGTTACCTGATCAATATCACACCGCCCTTGACACCGGCGGTGGCAGGCCCTGACCAGAACATCTGTGGGTTCACCACCACCCTGGCCGGTGTGCAACCTTATTTCCAAGCGCCGGGTAGTTGGTCGGTCATCAGTGGCAGCGGCACCTTTGCCAATGCCACCGACCCGCTCACAGCCGTAAGCGGCCTGAGCACCGGGGACAATGTGTTCCGATGGACGGTGAACTACCACACCTGTGGCACCACCACGGACGATGTGGTGATCCGGGCCTATGACCCCGGACATCCAGTGGCGAACGCCGGTCCGGCCCAGGACCTCTGCCTGCCAACGAACGGCACCACCCTGGCGGCCAACGTGGCCACGGCACCAGCGGTCGGCACTTGGACGCTCGTGAGCGGCGTCGGCACCATCACCACGCCGAACAGCCCTACTTCCAGCGTGACCGGCCTTGGCCAAGGCACCAATGTGTTCCGATGGACCATCGATAATGGGGCCTGCACACCGCCCACCAGTTCTCAGGTCACGATCCGTGTCTTCAGCAATGTACAGCCAGCTGCGAATGCGGGTCCCGACCAGCAACTCTGCTCGCCGAACCTGAGTACGACACTGGCAGGCAATGCGCCCATCGCGCCCGCCACAGGGCAGTGGACCGTCGTGAGCGGCACAGGGACTTTCGCCAATGCCGCACAACGCAATACCACGGTTTCCGGGTTGAGCATCGGGGTGAACCGCCTGCGCTGGACGATCAACAACGGCCCATGCACCCCGCCCACCACCAGCGATGAGGTGGATATCGTGGTCTTCAACCCGGCCAGCCCGAATGCGAACGCCGGGCCGGCGCAGCAGGTGTGCGCTGCCAATGCGACACTGGCCGGGAATGCCCCCATCGCACCAGCGACAGGTCTTTGGACCGTGGTCAGCGGTTCGGGCACCTTCGCCAATGCTTCCAGCCCGAACACCGGTGTCACGGGTCTGGCCATCGGCCCCAACGTGTTCCAGTGGACATTGAACAATGGCCCCTGCGTGAACGGGGTCACCACCTCGCAGGTGACCATCACCCGCTTCGATGGGAATGCACCGGCCGCCACCGCTGGCCCCGACCAGGACCTCTGTACCGCCGTGGGCTCCCAGTTCGCCAGCACCACCTTGGCCGGCAATGCAGCTTCCGCACCGGCCACCGGGACATGGACGGTGGTGAGCGGCACAGCGATCATCACCACACCGAACTCGCCCACCACCACGATCACGGGCGTACCGGTCGGGGTGACGACCTTGCGTTGGACGATCAACAATGGACCTTGTGTGCCGAACACATCGAACGACGTGGTCGTGATCCGTGTGTTCGATCGCAATGCCCCTGTGGCCAATGCCGGACCGGCACAGAACTTATGCGCTCCTGTGGCATCGATCACCCTTGCGGCGAATGCGGCCACATCACCCGCCACCGGGAACTGGTCGGTCGTGAGCGGATCGGGCACCTTCGCCAATGCTTCCAGCCCCACCACCACAGTGACCGGGGCGGCACTTGGGCTCAACGTGTACCGCTGGACGATCAACAATGGCCCTTGCCCCGGAGCCACCACCACAAGCGATGTGAGCATCACCCTGTTCGACCCGGCCATCGCCACTGCGAACGCCGGCCCGGACCAGGAGACCTGCGGTGTACCGACCGCCACGATGGCCGGTAGTGCGGTCGCTGCCCCGGCCACCGGAACCTGGTCGGTGGTGAGCGGCGCGGCCACTTTCGCCAATGCCGCAAGCCCGACCACATCGGTCAGTGGCCTGCCCATTGGTACCACCGTGTTGCGTTGGACCGTGAGCAACGGCCCCTGTGGCTCTTCCTTCGATGAGGTGACCATCCGCCACTTCGATCCGAACAACCCGGTGGCCAGCGCTGGTCCTGATCAGAGCATCTGCGTCCCTGCCGCGCCCGACATCGTCACCATGGCCGGTAGCAGCGTGATCGCCCCGGCCATCGGAACATGGACCCTGGTATCCGGCGGGGGCACCATCGTGAACCCGAACAGCCCGACCACACAGATCACCGGCCTACCGCTCGGCATCAGTGAATTCCGGTGGTCGGTGAGCAATGGCCCGTGCCCGAACGGCAATACCCAGGACGTGGTGCGCATCCTGGTCTTCAACTCCAGCGCATCGGATGCGGATGCTGGCGCTGATCAGTCCTTGTGTACCACGAATGGCACCACGACCATGGCCGGAAGTGCGGTGCCATCACCGGCCATCGGCCTATGGACGCTCGTGAGCGGGACCGGGACCATCACCGACCCGAATAGCCCGACCACACAAGTGACCGGACTTCAGGTCGGCCAGAACATCTTCCAATGGACCGTGGACAACGGGCCTTGTGCCAACGGTATCACCACGGATCAGATGAGCATCTTCGTCTACGATCCGAACAACCCGGTGGCCGCTGCCGGGCCTGACCAGAACATCTGCACGACCCTCGGCAACTCCATCACGCTGGAGGGTAGTCCGGTGATCTTCCCCGCTACCGGTGTGTGGACCGTGGTGGGAAGTCCGGCGACCATCGTGGACCCCACATCGCCGATCACACAGGTGACGGGCCTGGCCACAGGGAACTACTCGTTCATCTGGACCGTGAACAACGGCGTGTGCCCGAACCCCATTTCGAGCAGCACCAGCCTGGTGGTGGTGGCCGACGGGAATGCACAGGAGGCCCTGGCCGGACCCGACCAGAGCGTATGCGGTACGGCGAGCGCGGTGACCATGGCCGCCAATGCACCAACAGGTGTCGCCACCGGTAGCTGGACCGTGGTGACCGGTACGGCCAATTTCAGCAACGTCAACTCCGCCACGGCGACCGTCACCGGGTTAAGCATCGGACTGAATACCCTGCGTTGGAACATCGACAATGATGCCTGCGGTATCACGAGCGATGTGGTCACCATCTTCGTGTATGACCCCAACAACCCTGTGGCCTATGCCGGGCCGGATCAACAACTCTGCACACCCACCACCAGCACGACCTTCGCGGGGAGCAACCTGATCATCCCGGCGGTGGGCCAGTGGACCCTGGTGAGCGGTGCCGGTGTGATCGCCAATCCTTCCTCACCCACCAGCGCGGTGAGCGGCCTCGCGATCGGTGAGAACATCTTCCGCTGGCAGGTGAACAACGGGGCCTGCCCGAACCCCATCTCCTCGGACCTCGTCAGCATCTTCGTGTATGACAACGCGGCGGCCGTGGCCAACGCCGGGTCCGATCAGGAAGTATGCACACCCACCAGCTCGGTCACCCTGGTCGGCAATGCCCCGGTGGGCTCCGCGATCGGGACCTGGGTCCGCATCTCCGGGATCGGCACGATCACCGACCCCAGCGATCCGAACACGACCGTGACCGGCCTGGGCGTGGGCCTCAACATCTTCGAATGGACCATTGCCAACGGGAATTGCGGCACCACCAGCGACCAGGTCAATATCCGGGTGTTCGATGCCACCAACCCCGATGCCGATGCGGGTCCCGATCAGGAGATCTGCACCCCGGCAAGTAGTGTGACCCTTGCAGGAAGCAGCGTGATCTTCCCTGCTTCCGGCACCTGGACCTTGGTCAGCGGCTCAGGAACGATCACCGCGCCCAATGATCCGGGCAGCCCGGTCACCGGCCTTGCCGTCGGCGAGAACATCTTTGAATGGAGGGTGTTGAACGGGCCGTGTGCGAACGGTGTGACCACGGACGTGGTGAGCATCTTCGTGTTCGATGTGGCGAACCCGGTGGCGGATGCTGGTCCCGATCAGGAACTCTGCTCGCCGGCTTCCACCACCACCCTGGCTGGAAGCTCCTTGATCTTCCCGGCCACGGGCACCTGGACGTTGACGCAGGGAGCGGGCGTGATCGCCGACCCCACCTCACCGACATCGATGGTGAGCGGCCTCACCATTGGCATCAACATCTTCACCTGGACCGTGGAGAACGGCCCCTGTGCCAATGGGATGACCACCGATGAGGTCCGGATCCTGGTATTCGATGAGAACAACCCCGTAGCCGCCGCCGGAACCGATCAGGAGATCTGTACCCCTGCCAGCACCGTCACCCTTTCGGGTAGTTCGGTCACCAGCCCGGCGGTGGGAACATGGACCATCGTGACCGGTAACGCGGTCATTACGGACATCAACGATCCCACTACAACGGTGACAGGTCTGGGTGTTGGTGAGGTGGTGCTGCAATGGTCGGTGAACAATGGCCCGTGCGCCAGTGCGACCTCCACCGATCAGGTGAGCATCCGGGTCTTCGACCAGAACAACCCCGATGCCAACGCAGGGCCCGACCAGGAGCTATGCACACCCAACACCATCACCACCCTGGTCGGCAGTCCGGTGACCTTCCCGGCCGCTGGTACTTGGACCTTGGTGAACGGCCAGGGGACCATTACCGATCCGAGCGATCCGAACTCCACCGTGACCGATCTCGGTGTGGGCGAGAACGTGTTCGAGTGGACCGTGGACAATGGACCATGCGCCAACGGCAGCACCGTCGACCAGGTGAGCATCTTCCTGTTCGATCTCAATATCCCGGCGCCCAACGCCGGACCGGATCAGTCCTTGTGTACGCCAACGACCGCGACCACGCTCCAAGGCAGCAGTGTCACCCTCCCAGGACGAGGTACATGGACCGTGATCCAGGGCACTGGTGCGTTCGCGGATGAAAGGGATCCGAATACCACCGTCAGTGGCCTCTCCATCGGCGAGAACATCTTCGAGTGGACCATCGAGAACGGCCCATGTGCTACCGATGGTGGATCCGACCAGGTGAGCATCTTCCTCTACTTCGATGAGAATCCGTTGGCATTCGCTGGACCCGATCAGGAGTTGTGTACGATCAACCTGACCACGACCACCATGGCGGGCAGTGCGGTGACCTTCCCGGCCATCGGCACCTGGACCCTCGTGAGCGGCACCGGTACCATCGCGAACCCGAACGATCCCAATACGACCATCTTCGACCTCGGCATCGGTGAGAACATCTTCCAGTGGACCGTGGACAATGGACCTTGTGCCAGCGGGATCACCACCGACCAAGTGAGCATCGCGGTGTTCGATGAGAATAACCTTGCCGCCAACGCGGGGCCGGATCAGGACCTGTGTACACCCACCAATAGCGCGAACCTTCAGGCCAGTGCGCTCGTGTTCCCGGCCACCGGCCTTTGGACGGTGGTGAGCGGCACCGGTGTCATCACCGATCCGAACAACCCGAACACGACGATCACCGGCCTGGGAGTGGGGACCATTGTTGTGGCCTGGACAGTGGACAACGGGCCGTGCTCCAGCGGGATCACCAGCGACCAACTCGTGATCCGCCTCTTCGACGAGACGAATCCGGTGGCCAATGCAGGTGCGGACCAGGAACTCTGCTCCAGCGATCCACAGACCACCATGCAGGCAAGCGCCGTCATCGCGCCAGCCAATGGTACCTGGCAACTGGTGGCGGGTACGGGCACCATCGTTGATCCCACCTCGCCCACCACCCAGGTAACGGATCTGGCGATCGGCGAGAACATCTTCCTCTGGACCGTATCCAACGGCCCTTGTGCCAATTCGTTGACCGAGGACCTGGTGACCATCTTCGTCTTCGATGCGAACAACCCCGATGCGAGCGCAGGACCGGATCAACAGGTATGCACACCGGTGACCCAGGCCACCATGGCCGCTTCGCCTTACACGTTCCCCGCAACGGGTACCTGGACGCTCGTGAGCGGCCAAGGGACCATCGCCGATCCAGGGAACCCCAGTGGTGTGATCACCGATCTGGGTATCGGTGTGAACACCTTCCGCTGGGAGGTGTACAACGGGGGCTGCACGAACCAACTGACCAGCGACGAGGTGGACATCATCCTCTTCGACGCTTCCGCACCGCCCGCCGATGCGGGCCCGGATCAGGAGTTCTGTGCCCCGGATGATGCCGCTGTGATCAACGGGAATGCGCCCATCGGTGCTGCGACCGGGACCTGGGCGCTCGTCCAGGGCACGGGTGCCATCACGGATCCGTCCTCGCCTTCCACGACCATCACCGGCCTCACCGTCGGAGAGAACATCCTCACGTGGACCTTGCAAGGTGGCATCTGTGTGACCACCGTGGATTCGGTGAGCCTCTTCGTCTTTGACCCGAGCAACCCGGACGCCAATGCGGGACTTGATCAGGAACTGTGCATGCCGCAGGACTCCGTGATGATGGCCGGTAGCGGACTCATCTTCCCCGCGATCGGGACCTGGACCACCTTGGCCGGTACCGGTGTGCCTCAGGCACCCAACGATCCTGGCACGCTCATCACGAGCATCAGCCTTGGACTGAACACCTTCCAATGGCAGGTGTATAACGGGCCGTGCGCGAACAGCCTGACCACGGATGCGGTGGATGTGACCTTGTACGACGATACCACCGCTGCGGCCAATGCCGGACCCGACCTACAGCAATGCCTGCCTCTTACCGAGATCGGCCTGCAAGGCGTGATGCCACCAGCACCAGCGGAAGGTACCTGGACCTTGATCGCAGGCACCGGGGTGGTCGCCGAGCCGAACAACCCCACCTCCATGGTCACCGGTCTCTCCCAAGGGATCAACACCTTCGTGTGGACCTTGGAATGGGAGCCCTGCCCGAACAACGGTGTACTCTCGGATACCGTTAGCGTCTATGTGTACGACCCAGCGGCACCGCTTGCCTCCGCAGGACCCGACCAGCAGCTATGCACACCGGCCGATGCATCGGTACTCACCGGTAACACACCGGCCATTCCGGGCGTGGGCACCTGGTCCGTGCTCAGTGGCACGGCGGTGGTCGCGGACCCGAACGATCCGGTGAGCGCCGTAACGAACCTTGGGGTCGGAGAGCATGTGCTGGTGTACGAGATCTACAATGGGATCTGCGGCTTCGGCCCGCCCAGCACCGATACGCTCGTGATCCGGGTGTACGATGGTGAGGCTCCCGCGGCCATGGTGGGTGAAAGCATCAATGCCTGCACCCCGGTGGAGGAGATCACCTTGCAGGGCAATGCATCGGTCTTCCCTGCCATTGGCACCTGGACCGGCGCGAACGGTACGATCATCGCACCGAACGACCCTGCATCGACCGTGACCGGACTGGGTGTGGGTCAGCATGACTTCACCTGGACCATCGACAATGGCGCTTGTGGCACCACCAGTGCGGTGCAGAGCGTCTTCATCTTCGATGACCAGGCACCCGATGCGGTGGCCGGCCCCGATCAGGAACTTTGCCTGCCCAATACCAGCGCCGGTCTCGCTGCGAATGCCGTGGTATTCCCGGCATCCGGCTTCTGGACCGTCGTGGCAGGTGGTGCCGCGGTGAGCGATCCGCTTTCGCCGACATCCGGGGTCACCGGGCTTACGCTTGGTACCAACACCTTCCGTTGGACCATCACCAATGGCCCGTGCGGCACCACGCAGGATGAGGTGACCATCACCCTTTATGATGATCAACAACCCGCATCCAACGCAGGCGCCGACCAGCAGCTCTGTACCCCGGCGAGCAGTGTGACACTGGCGGGCAGTGCGGTCACCTTCCCGGCCACGGGTACTTGGGTTTTCGTCACCGGGAACGGTACGCTCAGCGATGTGAACGCACCTACAGCGACCCTCTCCGGGCTGACCGTTGGCGTGTACACCCTGCAATGGGTGGTGGATAATGGTCCTTGTGCCAACGGCACCACCACGGATGAGGTGACGATCACCGTGTATGATGCATCCAGTGCCCCGGCGGCGGCAGGTCCGGATCAGGACCACTGCACCCCGATCACCGAGCCCGTAACGATGTTGGCAAGTGCGCCAACCGCTCCGGCTACGGGCCAATGGACCTTGGTCAGTGGCGCCGGTACGATCACCGATCCGGGGAACCCCTTCTCCGGCATCACCGACCTCGGACCGGGTGAGAACGTATTCGAATGGGTGGTGGACAACGGACCGTGCGGGACCACCACCGACCGGATCAGCATCCGGGTGTTCGATAGTAGCGTAGCGGTAGCCGATGCGGGCAAGGACCAGGAACTGTGCCAGCACGAGACCACGACCGCCACGCTTGCCGCTGCGCCCGCAACGAGCACCGCCACCGGCTTCTGGAGCCTGGTCGCGGGTAGTGGGACCATCACCTCGCCCGGTGATCCACACAGCACCGTTACCGGCCTGGCACTTGGTTCCAACGTGTTCGTGTGGACGCTCCAGAACGGCGCCTGCGGCATCACCACGGATACCGTACTGATCGAACTGTTGGACTGCCTCACGCTCACCATCCCGAACGCGTTCTCGCCGAACGATGATGGCGTGAATGATGTGTACACCATCGAGAACATCCAGTACTATCCGCAGAACACGTTCATCGTGTTCAACCGATGGGGTAACAAGGTCTTCGAAGCCTCGCCTTACATGAACACCTGGGATGGTTCGAGCCAGTTCGGGGCCGCCTTCGGTGAACTTCTGCCGGAAAGCACCTACTACTATGTGCTCGACCCCGGTACAGGCGATGAGGCGTTCACCGGTTACATCTACCTGCGCCGCTAATGATCACCCGTTCAACAGCCTCGCGCCACATGCACGCACAGATGAACAGCATCACCGATCGGATCAAGGGTACGGCAATGGCGTTGTTGCTGGCCACCGGTCTTTTTGCCCAACAGGACCCGCAGTTCACCCAGTACATGTTCAACCTGCTCGCGCTCAACCCGGCCTATGCCGGCAGCGCGGACCGGGTGAGCCTGAAAGCCCTCAGCCGCCACCAATGGGTGGGCTTCGAGGGAGCCCCCACCACCCAGACGCTCACGGTGCATTCGCCCTTGGGAAGGGAATCCGTCGCGCTCGGTGGGACGATCATGCGCGATAGCCATGGCCCGATCACCCAGTACACCTTCATGGCGGATGTCGCCTACCGCATCTTCATGGGCGACGCCAAACTCGCTTTCGGCCTGAAAGGGGGCCTCAACCTCTTCCAAGGTCAGTTCGCCGACCTCCATCCGCTCGTGCAGGGGGATCAGGTGTTCCAGCAGAACGTCAGCACCAAACTGGATCCGCAGTTCGGCTTTGGTGTGATGTACTACAGCGACCGCTACTTCCTGGGGTTGAGCACGCCCAAGCTGTTGCGCACGGAGTTCTTTGAGACCGATTCGCTGGCTTTCGTCTCCTCGCCAGGACAGCGGCCGCACTACTTCCTTACCGGTGGTTATGTGTTCGACATGGGGCTCTATCACAAGTTCAAACCCACCTTCCTGGTGAAGGCGGTGCAAGGGGCGCCCATCAGCTTCGACCTCAGTGCGAACTTCCTCTTCTATGAGAAGTTCTGGCTCGGTGCCATGTACCGCCATACCGATGCGGTGGGCGCCCTCGCACAGTATCACATCACGGACGACCTCACCGTGGGTTATTCCTACGACTATCCCTTGAGCACCCTTCGCAACTACAGCGGTGGGTCGCACGAGGTGATGCTCGGATTCGATCTGGGGAAGAGACCGAAAGGCGTCCGTTCACCACGTTACTTCTGATGATGACCAACACCATGCGACCCTACCGCGCACACTTCGGGGTGTTGCTCCGATCACTGATCGCCGTGCTGCTCCTGCCGGTCTCCCTTCAGGCCCAGAAGCTGAAGGAGCGCATTGCCGATCGAGCGGCCGAGCAATTCGATTACCCGCACATGGCGGCCGTTTACGAGGATATGCTGTTGAAGGGGAATGCTGAACCGGCTGATATGCGGCGCCTGGCCCTGGCCTACCGGAAGATGGGGCAGCCCCAGAAGGCGGAAGCGACCTACCTCAAGCTGATGGGCACCGGCGCACAGACCCCGGATGATGTGTTCGCGTATGCCGAGCAGTTGCGCGCCAACGGAAAATACACGGAGGCTCTGGAGTGGTACGGGACCTACGCCACCCTGCGTCCGGAGGATGCCCGTGCAAAGGCTTATGTGGACAATCCGCGCCTGTTCGATCGGTTGATGCGCGATTCCGCGAGCGCCACGATCCGTACCCTGCCGATCAATTCGCCACAAGCCGACCTCGCGCCCAGCATCATGGAGGAACTGCTCCTTTTCGCGAGCGCCCGTGGTGAAGGCGTTGGTGGCAGTCGACCCTATCCATGGGATGACCAACCCTACCTGAACCTGTATACGGCCCTGTGGAAAGGAGAGACCGCAGAGGATCCGCTGGTGATGCGGCGCGAGGTGAACAGCCGTTTCCATGACGGGGTCGCCTCCTTCGATTCGGTCGCCAACAGGCTCTACTTCACCCGGAACAATTACTTCTACGGCACACTCGACCGCAACACCAAAGGGGAGCTGAACCTGGCCATTTTCTACAGCAATGTGGTCACGGGCGAGTTCGGTCAACCGGAATGGGGGAACCTTGTTCCATTCGACCATAACGACCCCGATGTGAACCTCGGACACCCTTCGGTGAGCCCGGATGGGAAGAAGCTCTTCTTCGCCAGCGACCGTGCGGGTGGGCAGGGGGGAACCGACATCTGGTATTGCGAGAACCTGGGTAATCAATGGGGGGCGCCGATCAACATGGGCCCGCAGGTGAACTCCACCGGGAATGAACTCTACCCCTACCTGCACCGGGACAGTACACTCTACTTCGTGAGCACGGGCCATCCAGGCCTGGGTGGTTATGACATTTTCTATTCACGCCTTTCAAAAGCGGGTCCTGGTAAGGTGTTCAACCTGGGATACCCGATGAACACCAGGTACAACGACCATGGCCTGATCTTCTTCAACGATACCACGGGTTTCTTCGCCAGCGATCGGCCAGGAGGCAAGGGCAGCGATGATATCTATGGCTGCACGATCCGCCCCCCCACGGTGTACCTCGCAGGGATCGTGATCGACAAGGACACACGACAGCCGATCGAAGGAGCCACCATCCAGATGAAGGATGACAATGGCAAGTTCATCGATCGTTTCAAGGTGGAGAGTGAACCCGGTGGCAAGTTCCGGATCGAAGTGCCTTACCACGACAAGTACCTGCTGATCGCGAATAGGAACGGCTATTTCCAGAAGGAGCAGCCCATCCGCACCAACGAGGATGCCCTGGAGGAGATCGTGGTGGAGATGCAGAAGTACGACTATGCTGCGGATGGCGTCGTGTACAACGGCAACACCAACCTGCCGATGGAGGGGGCCGTCGTGCTCCTGGTGGATGGAACGGATGCGGAGCTGGAACGGATCACCACCGATGGGACCGGGAAGTATGCCTTCGCGCTCAAACCGGAATCGGACTACCGCATCAAGGTCGAGAAGGAAGGTTTCTTCAAACAGAGCGCCAAGGTGAGCACCAAGGGCAAACCCAATGGGGTGATCACCACGGACTTCAAGTTGTTCCCCCTCGAGGTCGATCAGGTGGTGCGGCTGGAGAACATCTTCTACGATTACAACAAGTGGAACATACGTCCGGATGCGGCCGTGGAGCTGGATAAGCTCGTAGCCACGCTGCTTGACAACCCCACCGTGAAGATCGAGTTGAGCTCCCATACGGACTGCCGTGGCAAGGATGCCTACAACATGAAACTCTCGGAGAAACGCGCGAAGAGCGCTGTGGACTACATCATCAGCAAGGGGGTGCCCAAGGGCAACATCACCAGCAAGGGTTATGGCGAAAGCCAGCCGAGCGAGAACTGCGCTTGTGACCAATGCTCGGATGATCAGCACCAGCGCAATAGACGCACCGAGTTCAAAGTACTGTCGAAGTAGGTAGGTCAGGGACCAGGGAAGATCGGCGGGTCATCGCAGCTGCGGTGGCCCGCTGGTCGTTCATGGAGCCCCCATTTGCCGATCGGTCACCGCACATGTCCCCGTGCCGTGTGTTCTGTGGTGTTGGTTGTGCCTATCGGCGGACACCGGATGCAGCGGGACGCACGTCGGAGGCCTTTCAATGCCGTCCACAGGTGAAGGCCTCACCATCCCCAGGCGATCAGAACCCCCCAGCGGCATCGTCCCCGCGCGGGTCCACGCCTGCCTCGAGGTTCCCATGCGCGTCCACCTTGATCAGGTTCACACGTCCCATAGGAGGACGACAGACGATCGTGTGTCCCATACGTACCAGTTCCACACTATCCGCAACGGCGATCGCTTGGGGCTCCACCCGTATGGAATCGGGCCGCCATTGGTGGTGGAATCGACCGGTGGAGACGGCCTCCGTCGGGGATTGCCCATGATCCACGACATTCATCACCGTCTGAAGCACAGCCGTCGGTATGGTGGTGCCGCCAGGGCTGCCCAGTACCATATACAGTTCATCGTTCTTCGTGATGATGGTCGGGGTCATGGAAGAGAGCATCCGTTTGCCGGGTCCGATCCTGTTCGGATCCTTGGCGCCGACCCGTTCATCGACCCTGATCCCTTCGGAGCTGAAGTCGGCCATCTCATTGTTCAGCACGAACCCGGCTTTTCCGACGACCACGCCACAGCCGTAGGAACCATTCAGGGTGGTCGTACACGACACGGCATTCCCGTATCCATCCACGATCGAGAAATGGGTGGTCTGCTCGGATTCCTTCACCGGAATTCCCCGGCTGATATGCGCGCTTGGTGTGGCCTTTTTCGGGTTGATGTCACTCATTCGCTGTGCGATATGCCCTGCTGAGAGCAACCAATCGGTCGGGATCGTACTGCGATCGGGGTCCCCCAAGTATTGGGCGCGGTCCGCATAAGCCCGGCGTTCAGCCTCGACCATGGAATGCACGGTCGCTGCCTTTAAGCAACCCATGGCCGCCACGTCCAATAGTTCCATGGTCTTGAGCACCTGCAATAGGATGATCCCCCCGCCCGATGGTGGGCCCATGCAGTGGATCCTCAATCCCCTGTATTCGCCTTGGATCGGCTCACGCCATACCGCTTTATAATTCGCAAGGTCCTCCTTGGTCATCACGCCTTTACCACGTGCCATTTCGGCAAGTATCAACTCGGCGGTCTGACCGGTGTAGAATTCCGATGGTCCATTTCTACAGATGCGCTCCAATGTGGCGTACAGGTCGGGCTGGATCAGTCGGTCACCTGCCGACCACTTCGGTCGAGAGATGAATGCGTTCGGACGGGTGCTTGCGCTGCGCAGCAGTTCCAGTTTGGCGTTCAGGTCGTGCGCATCGGCTTCGGTCAACTCGAAACCGATCCGGGCAAGATCCAGCGCCGGCCGCATCAAACGCTCCATCGGTAGTGAACCCAGGCTATCGCGGAGCGCATACATTCCGGCGACACTACCGGGGACACCGCATGCGAGGTGCCCCACTTGTCGCGCCCGGCCTTCGAGGTGGTCCGGTCCTGTGGCGAACATGTCCGGAGTTGACGCCTTTGGAGCGGTCTCCCGGAAGTCCAACGAATGGACCGCCTTATCGGATGACCGGAAGAGCAAGAACCCCCCCCCGCCGATATTCCCGGCCCAAGGCGCCACCACGGCAAGTGCCCAATGGACGGCGATCGCGGCATCCACCGCATTGCCCCCATCGCGCAGCACCTCCAGTCCGGCTTCGGTCGCTAAGGCATGGGCACTGATCACCATGGCCCCCTTCGGGGGGACGGAAATGGACGCATCCGTTCTGATGTCGGCAGTTGGCCGATGAACCAAGCGGCCGGGCAACAGGACCAGGAACGCGAGTAGAACGGAATGGACGGAGAGGAAGGAGGGTGACAAGAGCGTGAGAGAAGGAAAGAAAAGAGAGTGAGAGGCCGGAAAAATACGAGGTATTCACGAATATGAGGCCTTGCGTCCCAAGAATTCGTGCGGGG
>JADLAI010000125.1 GCA_020848295.1 Flavobacteriales bacterium | reverse complement strand
GGCTCTGCCGCGATCGGCACTCCTTGCGACGACGGCAACTCCAATACCACCAATGACACCTGGACGACCGGTTGCCAGTGCGTGGGTACGCCGGTCAACTTCGACTGCGCTGGGGTCGCGAACGGTACCGCTGCCATCGACGCCTGCGGGACCTGCGCCGGAGGAACCACGGGCATCACACCCAACGCCACCTGCACCGACTGCGCGGGAGTCGTGAACGGCACGTCCCTCCCCGGCACCGCCTGCAACGACAACGACCCTACAACGGTGAACGATACCTGGAACTCATCCTGTGAATGCATAGGGGACATGGAGGCATGCTCCAGCGATGCAGGTCCGGATCAGACCGTGTGCGCCGCGCACGCCACGCTCGCTGCTCTTGGCACGGGTCAATGGTCCGGACCGGTCGGGATCCTGTTCCACGACCCCGCTTCACCCACCACCACCATCGAGATCGCCGCTCCAGGAACACATCTGCTGAGCTGGACCGTTACGCAAGGTGCATGTATCGCTATCGACACCTTGCGACTCACGCGTCTGGATCAGGTGGACCCCGTTGAGGTATCGGCCGGAGACGACCAGTACCTCGAAGTAACGCACGCAACAACACTCATGGCCGTGGCCACACCCGGGGCCGACCTCACCTGGAACTTGATCTCCGGCGCCGGCATGATCGAGGCACCAGCGGCACAACAGACCATGGTCCACGGGCTTGGGTCGGGCACCAACACATTCCTGGTAACGGCCACGCTCGGGCCATGTGGCAGTTCATCCGACACGGTACGTATCATCGTGAAGGACCTCTTCATCCCGCAAGGATTCTCACCCAATGGCGATGGGGAGAACGACCGCTTCGAGATCACCGGCATGATGGCATTCCCCGACAGCCGACTCACCGTGTACAACCGCTGGGGACAACTGGTCTACGAGAACACGGCCTATGCCAACGAATGGGATGGCCGATCGGGTAGTGGGCAGGACCTGCCAGATGCCACCTACTTCTATGTCCTGAACCTTAGTGGGGATCGTTCGTACAACGGCTTCATCGTGATCAAGCGGTGAGTATCCTACGTCATATCGCGACTTTGGTCGTCGCACTGGTGAGCGGCCTGCTCCACGGGCAACACACGCCCCTCACCAGCCATTACCTGTTCAATGGCCTGGTGATCAATCCGGCGTTCGCCGGTAGTCGCGATGCCCTCACGGCCAACTTCACCTATCGCCACCAATGGACCGGTTTCGACGGTGCACCGGTAACACAGATGGTGAGCGTACACAGCCCCATGGCCCGGAAGAAACTCGGGCTCGGGATCCTCGTATACAACGACAGGATCGGTGTGACCCAGGAGACCGGTCTCTTCTCCAACCATGCGTACCGTATCCGCTTTAGAAATGGGAAACTCGCGTTCGGCGTGGGTGCCGGCATCACCTTGCTCCGTAGTGAATGGACCTCATTGGCGATCCAACAGACCGGAGACCAGGCTTTCGCTGCGGACACGCGCAGCGCAGTGCGTCCGAACATCAGTGCTGGTGCGTACTACCACTCCAAGACCTGGTTCGTCGGCATCTCCGCACCGTTCGTCATCCACCATCGGTACAAAGCGAACAGCGAGGGCTGGCGCTTCTCGGACAGCAAGCCCGACCTGCAACCGATGATCACCGGTGGCTATGTGTTCACCCTCAACAACGACCTTAAGTTGAAGCCTTCCTCCCTGGTCCGATACCGTGCTTCCAGTGGCCTACAAGCCGACCTGAGCACCAACCTGATCGTGAAGGACAGGTTCTGGATCGGCGCTTCGTACCGCACCGGCGACGCGTTCATAGCCTCGTTGGATGTGCTACCGAACGCCCAGTGGCGCATCGGCTACGCCTACGACCTTGGACTCTCCCGGCTCGCCTCGCACCATCTGGGTTCGCACGAGGTGATGCTCCAATACGAATTCGGTTACCGGGTGCGCGCACGTGACCCTCGATACTTCTGATGGAACGTTCCCTCTCCATTGCCTACGCGAGCTTCCTATCACTACACCTCGTAGCACAGGGGGTCATTGAGGTGAAGCCGATGGACCTTGGTGCCTACACCGAGGACTATGCGCCGGTGCTTTTGGACTCGGGCTTCGTTTTCTGTTCCATCCGGGAGACCAGTGCCACAATCGCTTTCAAGGATGCCGACACAGGAAAGCCTCTGGCCGACCTCTATTGGATGCCATTGGATCATGGCGCCATGCGTTCACCAACCCTGTTCAGCGCCAACCTGACCACGCCGGTGAACGAAGGTCCGGCTTCGTTCTACGACAACGGAAAAGCCATCTGCTTCACCCGGAACCTGGCACTTCCGAAGAAACTCTCGAACCTTCGTTCGGATGGTGCGTTGGGCCTCTATTTCGCGACCCTCGACCACGGCACCTGGACCGCACCCATACCGTTCGAGCACAACCACACCAAATACTCCACCATGCATCCGGCCATGAGCAAGGATGGCCACACCTTGATCTTCGCCAGTGATAGACCAGGTGGCCTCGGCGGAGTTGACCTATACCGATCCGACCGGCTCGAGACCGGTTGGAGCGAACCGCAGAACCTGGGTCCGCTGGTGAACGGTCCAGGCAACGAAGCATTCCCTTCCTTCGGGCCAGACGGGACATTGTACTTCGCCAGTGACCGACCGGGAGGATCCGGAAAGCTGGACATCTACCAGGCACAGCCCTCCGGTGGTTTGTGGCAGCGCCCCGAGGCGATGCCCGAGCCGATCAACTCTCCTGGCTCCGACATCCACATCACCTTCCGTCCTGATGGACGCTCCGGATACTACAGCTCCGATCGTTCCGGCGTGGACAGGATCCAAGCCTTCACCTACACCGTTCCGAAATTCAGGGAATGTGTTCCTCAACGACCGAACAACTACTGCTATTCGTTCAAGGCGAAACCACATGCCGCTACTAGCAGCCTCCCACTCGACCATGTTTGGGACCTGGGCGACGGCAACCGCGTAACGGATCTTAAAGCCGACCATTGCTATACCGCACCGGGCAACTACCTCGTTCGCTCCTTACTGGTGGACAGAAAGACCGGTACGATCTTCCATACGTTGAACGCGCACGACCTGGTGGTGGAGGATGTGGCACAAGCATGGATCAACGCGCCAGACACCATCCGCACCGGGCGCAAGCTGGCGTTGGATGCCTATAAAAGCCATTTGCCCGACATGGCGGCCGCTGAATACCACTGGAGCCTGGGCGATGGCACCACATTGACCGGGAACAAGGTGCTTCATGCCTTCAAAGCCGCCGGCACCTATACGGTGAAACTCGATATCCTCTCCAAGGCGAACGCGGAAGGTGTGATCACCAACCGATGCAATACGCGCGAGCTGGTGGTCCTGGACCGCTTCCACGACCACGAGGACCAGACCGTGGTGGCCGAGTACCAGGACTTGTTCGGGCGCTCGCACAGCTTCGAGTTCCAAGAACTGCCCTTTGATCAATTCGGCATGACCGCCGACGCCATGGGCGACGTGGCCTTTGCCGTGGAACTGTTCGCCACCAAGGAACGGATGAGTCTGGACGACCCCAAGTTCAGTGAGATCAGGAAACTGTATCGGGTGGTGGAACGGTTCGACCCAGCACGGGGGATGTACACCTACTCCGTGGGCGAAGCCAAGAACATGGACGAACTCTACGAGGTCTTCAAAAAGGTGAAGGAACTCCAGTTCCTCGATGCCGAGGTGCATGTGCTGCAGGTGGACAAGCTGATGGACCTGAGCAAACTCGACTTCGCCAGCGTCCAGGACCTGCACCATACCCGGCTCCGCACCAATGCCATCCACTTCGCCTACAAGAGCGCGGACCTCCACGATGATTCCGGCCAGACCCTGGAACAGGTATTGAGCCTGATGCGCCAGTATCCCGAACTGCAACTGGTGATCGAGGCTCACACCGACAACGTCGGAGGGGGGGCCTACAACCTTGATCTGTCCCAACAGCGCGCCCAGCGCGTGGAGGCCTTCCTCACAACCAACGGCATTGCCGCTGACCGCTTGGTACCGATCGGGCATGGCAAGAACCAGCCGATCGCCTCCAACAAGACCGAGGAGGGCCGATCCCTGAACCGCAGGGTGGAGTTCCGGTTAACGGTGAAGGACGAGCAGCAGGCCTTCCAGAAGACCCG
>JADLAI010000124.1 GCA_020848295.1 Flavobacteriales bacterium | reverse complement strand
CTTCGCTTTCAACCGCTCGACGGGCCCAAGGTGGTGTGCCAGGTCGCAAGTGCTGGCCCCCGCCGAAGGTGCCGCGCTCGTTCTGTGCAGGCATCTCCAGGTACTTCGGGTCGATCTCGTCGATGAAACGGCTGGGTTCGCTGGTCGTGAGGTTGCCCCACTTGTAGCGACTGATCGCGTAGCTCAAGGTCGCTTTCTTCTCCGCACGGGTGATGGCCACATAGAAGAGACGGCGTTCCTCTTCCAGGTCGGCACGGCTCTGCACGCTCATCAGGTTGGGGAATAGGTCCTCCTCCAAGCCCACGATGTGTACGTACGGGAATTCCAACCCCTTTGCGCTGTGGATCGTCATCAGGCTCACGCGGTCGTTGTCGTTCGGGTCCGTGTTGTCCGCGTCGGTCAGCAAGGCCACATCGATCAGGAAGTCGCTCAGTGTGCGCGGTAGGTCGGTGCCTTCGGTGTTCGCCTCGCTGAACTCCTTCATGCCGGCGAGCAGTTCCTGGATGTTCTCGTAGCGGCTCACGCCTTCCGGGGTCTTGTCCACGAAGAGGTCGCGGAGCAGTCCGGTCTTCTGGGCGATGTACTCCCCGAGGGCATGGGCCGTGTGTGTTTCACGCATGGTGCGGAAGCTCTCGATCATGGTCACGAAGTCGCCGAGGGCTTTGCGCGTGCCACCGTGTACGTCCACCTGCTCCGGATGTTGTCGGATCACTTCCCAAATGCTCATCTGCAGGTTCGCGGCGGTCACGATCAACTTATCGATCGTGGTCTGCCCGATGCCGCGGGTGGGGTAGTTGATCACCCGCTTCAGGGCCTCCTCGTCGTTGGGGTTGCACACTAAGCGGAAGTAGCTGATCAGGTCCTTGATCTCCTTGCGTTGGTAGAAGCTGAGGCCGCCGTAGATGCGGTAGGGGATGTTCTGTTTGCGCAGGGCCTCCTCCATGCTGCGGCTCTGGGCATTGGTGCGGTACAGGATCGCGAACCCCTTGTTCGGCACCTGGTTGCGCATCTTGTTCTCAAAGATGCTGTTGGCCACGAAGTGCCCTTCGTCATTGTCCGTGAGCGAGCGGTGTACGCTGATCTTCTCGCCTTCGCTGTTGTCCGTCCAGATCTCCTTCTTGATCTGGTCCTTGTTCTTCTCGATCAGCGAATTGGCCGCCCCCACGATGGTCTTGGTGCTCCGGTAGTTCTGCTCCAGCTTGAAGATCTTGTGGTCCGGGTAGTCGCTGCGGAAGTTGAGGATGTTCTGGATGTTCGCTCCGCGGAAACTGTAGATGCTCTGGCTGTCATCACCCACTACGGTCACGTTCTCGTGGCGTGCGGCGAGCGTCTTCACGATGTTGTACTGGGCCATGTTCGTGTCCTGGTACTCATCCACGAGCAGGTACTGGAACCGGCTCTGGTACTTCAGCATCACGTCCGGGTGGTCTCGGAAGAGGATGTTGGTGTTGAAGAGCAGGTCGTCGAAGTCCATGGCGCCGGCGCGGAAACAACGTTCGGCGTAGGCCTTGTAGAGCTCGCCCATCTTCTCGCGTCCCACGGCGGCATCACCCGCCATCAGTTCGGCATTGGCCAGGTATTCCAGCGGACCCACCAGGCTGTTCTTCGCAATGCTGATGCGCCCATGCACCTGGTTGGGCTTGTACAGTTTGTCGTCTATCTTCCACTCTTTCACGATGGCCTTGATCACGCTGCGGCTGTCGTCGGTGTCGTAGATGGTGAAGTCCTTGGGGTAGCCCAGTTTGTCGGCCTCGATGCGGAGGATGCGGGCGAACACGCTGTGGAAGGTGCCCATCCAGAGGTTGCGTGCTTCGGTGCTCAGGCCGGGCATGTCGGCGAGCAGCTTCGCGATCCGTTCCTTCATCTCCTTGGCCGCCTTGTTGGTGAAGGTGAGGGCCAGGATGCGGAAGGGGTCCACGCCCTTGGTCATCAGGTGCGCAATGCGCACGGTGAGCACTTTCGTTTTGCCGCTACCTGCGCCGGCGATCACCATGGTGGGCCCGTTGGTGTTCTCCACGGCGGCGCGTTGGGCGGGGTTCAACCCTTTCAAGTGGTCCATGAAGCGGCGAAGTTAGCCGGGACCGGAGTGGTCGCCGGGAGCGGAATATCAACAGGTCAGGAATGCGGGGGTCGTTGGCAGGGGCAGGAGCAAAGACCGGATCTTGTCCCTGCCCCTGCTATCTGTCCCTGCATTTTCATCCTACATGAAACATGATACATAAATTATGAAACATAAAATATGCGCCGTAAATTATGTACATTCGTATCATGGCCGAGGAATACAACCCCTTCCTGTTGCAGGGCTACATGGGTGCGGACACCTTTTGCGACCGGGTGGACGAGCTCGCCTTCCTGCGGGAGGCCGTTTTGAACCAACGCAACGTCACCATCATCTCGTTGCGGCGGTTGGGAAAAACGGCCTTGATCCGGCACTTCTTCGCCAGCCAGCGCAAATTCATTCCTGTGTTCGTGGACCTTTATCGCACAACGGACCAGGAGGGCATGGTGCTGCGCATCGTGCAGGAGTCCTTAAGGCAAGTGGGCAAGCCGACCAGTGCCTTGGTGAAGGAGGTGGCCCAGGTCATGCGGTCGCTGGAGTTCAGCCTCAACTTCGACCCGCTCACCGGTTTGCCGGAGCTGGGCGTTTCTGCCCGGCCGGGCGCGAAGCAGGCCATGGCCTTGGATGAATTGTTCCGGTACCTGGAACGCCAGAAGAAGCCGGTGGTGATCGCCCTGGATGAGTTCCAGCAGGTCATGGAGTATCCGGAGCGGAACACCGAAGCCTTGTTGCGCGAACAAGTCCAGCGGCTGCGCCATGTGCAATTCATTTTCTCCGGCAGCGACCGCCGGATGATGCAAGCGATCTTCGCCGATGGGAAACGCCCGTTCTTCCAAGCCACGGAGCCGTTGCATTTGGGGCCGATCGCGGATGGGGCCTATTCAGCGTTCATCCACCGGCACTTCGCTGCGGCCCATAAGCGGATATCGAAGGAGGTGATCGGCAGCGGACTGGCTTGGTGTCGAAGCCACACCTACTACGTGCAGTACCTCTTCAACAGGTTGTACGCACTTGGCATCAAGGAGGTCCACGAAGCGGATCTCCTGCGTACGCAAGCCAGCATCCTCAAGGAGCGTGCGCCGGAGTACATGACCCTGCAACGTTTGTTGAGTCCGAACCAGGCCGCCTTGCTCACCGCCATCGCCAAAGCGGGCCGGGTGGCCACCCCCACCGCCATGGAGTTCGTGGTGAAGTACCGGTTGAGTGCGCTCAGCACCGTGCGCCAAAGCCTGGGTGTGTTGGTGGAGAAGGAACTCGTACACCACGCCGATGGGCACTTCGCGGTAACGGACGTGTTCCTAGGACATTGGATGGCGGAGGGGTGAGAGGCGTTGAAGTGGTATTTTGTGGCTTCGCAGAACAAAGCCTACCGTTGCGATCGTCCGCCCAAGCATGCTCGGTTCCTACTTTTCTCCAGCACAACAACTCGCTTTAGGTGCGGCGACGGTCATCATGCTGGCCGCCTTGCTCGCCGAATGGAAAGGCCGATCACGCTGGTCGATCGCCTTGCTCACGACGGCCGCGTTGGTTCTTCGTGTATTCTCGGCCACGCTCGATCCATTCCTTAATCAATGGGACGAGTGTTTCCATGCCTTGGTTGCTAAACGGATGGTCGACGACCCCTTCACTCCTGTACTTTATGTGAAAGGAGTGCTTCCCACTAGTTCTGCTTCTTGGACGCAAGCGCATCTATGGCTGCACAAGCCCCCCTTCTTCCTCTGGCAGATCTCCTGTTCCTAGGCGTGTTCGGGTTGGAGCCGTGGGCTGTTCGCATACCCAGTGTGCTATGGCTTACCGCATTGGTGCCCGTAACCTATCGCATGGGTTGCCTGTTATTCGATGAACGTGCAGGGTGGATCGCAGCACTGCTGACAACTTCCTCCTACTACATGCTTGAACTGACCGCCGGAGCGATCACGACGGACCACAATGATGCGGTGTTCATCGCAACGGTGTCATGCAGTTGTTGGGCATTGCTCGAACTTTGGAACAATGGTGCCAGGCGCTGGGCACTACTCGTAGGTTTCTTTTCTGCCTGCGCGATCCTCACCAAGGTGTATGTCGGAGGTGTGGTCTTCCTACCCTGGTTCGCGATGGCGGTCTTGAGAAGGAGCCGAAAAGACTGGATGGACCTGCTACTGGGCGCTGGTGTCGCCATGGTCCTTAGTGGGCTTTGGTTCGGGAGCTTGGCATTCCGTTTCCCAGAGGCACTTGTGGCCCAGTTCGCGTTTGACACCGGTCATTTAGGGGGAGTGGTGGAAGGACACACCGGTGGTGCCGGTTATCATTTCCGCGTGATCGATGAGTTGATGTTCCCTTTCACTTGGTGGCTTGTGGTGCCTTCTTACGCGGCCCTGCTCCTGCGATCCAAGCGCAAGGAGCATCGCGTGTTCCTAGGACTCCTCTTCATTGCCGTTCATGCCGTCTTCGCATGGGCTGAAACAAAAATGCCAAGCTTCACCCTCGTATTGGTGCCATTGTACTTGATCGCAGTCGGTACCTCGTTAGTCCTAGTGACGGAAACACTGATCGTTGAGCGCTTTCGCAACCGGGTGATCGGCCTTGTCCCTGTTCTGCTGGCGGTACCTTTCCTGGAACTCGAAGTGCTTCAGTATAGGCACACCTTGGCATCCCCACCCAAGCAGCACCAGCAGTGGCGACAACAACAGATGGAGGCCATACCCGTGTTGGCCAATTTGGAAAGCATAATAGCGCAACCCGTGAACAGCGTGGTGTACAATGTGCCCGCACTGCATCACATCCAGTTCATGTTCCAATCGGGCATCGAAGCCACAGACCAGATGCCTGAGGCTGCGGATGTCGCCCGACTGCGCAACATAGGCTACACGGTGTACGCCGTGCAGGATGGCGAACCGCTAGATCGTTTTACCAACGGGGTGGAGGTGATCCGTGATGAGGTCTTGCGCTTCCCGGATGTGGGAAGGCCGAGGTGAGCGATCGGCACCTGGCCGAACTCGCCCGGCACTTCGTTCCATGAAGCATGATCATTCGGCGCTCCACCGCCTCCGCCGTTTCCATGCTCCCAGGGGCCAAGCTCAACTCCAGGAATGGCCTCGGCAATTTCCCCAGAGCATCTGGAGTACATCACTTCGCCAACCAACCTTCGGGAACCCTGCTCAAGAATTCCTCCAGGCTTATACCGCCAGCCCCCACCAACAACAGGCGTGCGCCAGGGTGCGCTTGGAGGAATGCGTCCATGCCTCGGCGAGCAGGGCGCGGTCGGCCGCTCTTCACCTCGATCGCCGTGAGTTTGCCGTTGCAGCGCACCACGAAGTCCACTTCTTTGTCGCGCTCTCGCCAGTAGAAGAGTTCATATCGACCTTCGGCGTGGCCATCGGCCAGGTGGGCTCCAACCGCGCTTTCCACGATACGGCCCCAGCGTTCGCCATCCTTCTTCGCTTGGTTCACGCTCATGCCCATTCGCGCGGTCATCAAGGCATTGTTCAGCACTTGCCATTTCGGTGTGGTGCTTCGGGTCCGCACCTCGGCGAGTGAGAACTTTTGCAGGCCCATGAGCATACCCGCATGTTCCAGTAGTTCTGCATAACCGGCTAACGTGCTGGTGTTCCCGGCGTCTTCCAATTGGCCCAACATCTTGTTGTACGAGAGTTCTTGTCCGCTATAGGCTGAAGCCAGGTCGAAGAGCCTCCGCAACAGGGCTGGTTTGTCTACACGGGCCATGAGCAACACATCACGGGTTATCGTTGTCTCCACCAGCGACTGAAGCACGTACGATGCCCAACGCCGCGTACTGTTGATGTACGGCGCACTACCCGGATAGCCTCCGTAGAAGATGTACTGCTCCACATCCCAACCGAACGCGGCGTTCATTTCCTGGAACGACCAATGCCCCAGCCGTATCCGCTCGAACCGGCCGGCAAGACTTTCGCTCATGCCGCGTTGGATCAACAACGGCGAGGAGCCGAGCAACACCACTTGCAATGGGAGCTTCGATCGCGTGTCCTCATCCCACAGCGCCTTCACCGTTTCGCTCCAGCCGGTCACTTTCTGCACCTCGTCCAGGACGAGTAGGGCCTTCTTCCTGCCCGACACAAGCCCGCGCGCTCGTTGCCAATGCTGGTTGATCCAAGCCGGACCAGGTGGCGCGGGTTCGTCAGCGCTGGCGTAGTGGCTCGGCATGGGACTGGCGTCCATCACGTGCCTGATCAACGTGGTCTTGCCCACCTGCCGTGGCCCGGCCAAGAGCTGGATCAGCCTGCGAGGCTCGTTCATACGAGCTTTGACCAAGACTTCCTTCGAGCGTTCGATGAGCATGCGAAATGCGCGTTGTAGTGCGTAAATATACGCAGCATATTGCGTAAAATGTAAAGTGCGGGGACGCGCTTATCAGAGAGCGCACGTCCGTAAGCACCGCGGTCCTGATTGCGGCAAGTACTGCCCGCCCATCGATCTTCATGCCACAAAAAGTTATCAACCGCCTGGTGCCGAACCGCCACTCATGAACTATACCTTGAAACCAGAAACCACCAAGGCCATGCCGCAACACTGCCGCGCCACACACGCTATCGCCCTGCTGGCCCTTTTTGGCGGGGGGGGTAAATGCCCAGCAACTCGCTGTTAGCCTCTCTGGGGGCATGTACAACGGCAGCAATGTGCCTTGTTTCGGTGCCAAGGTGGGTGTGGTGACCAGCGCGGTATCAGGAGGCACAGCGCCATACACCTACCTATGGAGCAATGGCGAGACCACCCCTCATTTGAGCGGGGTGGCGGCAGGCTATTACAGTGTTGAGGTCAAGGATGCCACGGCCGAATTCAAGAAGGTGGAGATCACGCTGACCGAGCCGGAGCCATTGAAGTTGACACAGAACGTAAGCGTTTATGGCAATGGGGAGAACATCAGTTGCTTCGAGTGCAACAATGGCTGGATCCAGATAGGCGCCACCCAAGGGACACCACCCTATTCGTATGCCTGGCAGGACGGCCCCATCACAAGCGCAAACCGATACGGCCTTGGACCGAAGGAGTACAAGGTGACCGTGACCGACGCGAACGGCTGCGAGGAGGGGGCGACCATCCGCATTACACAGCCCCAACGGTCCGATTGGACGATGAGTGGCAATGCGGGCACCAACCCCGGCACGCAATACATCGGCACCAGCGACAACAAGGATGTGGTGTTCAAGGCGAATGGGCAGGAGAGCATCCGGTTAGGGGCGGATGGTACCATCAGGTTGTTGGGGTCGTTGTCAGGAGAGGGACCGCTCTACCGCAGGCCGGATGGAGTACTTGCTAACGGATGGCCGGATTATCCCCCCACACCAACAGGATCATGTATTCCACTCG
>JADLAI010000123.1 GCA_020848295.1 Flavobacteriales bacterium | reverse complement strand
AGGTATTTGCCGTCCGGAAGGAGCTGCCCGCGGATCAGACGGTCTTCGCCTGCGAGGATCTCGACGCTTTTCGCACCCGAAGTTCCGAACATGGGCGCTGGCTGAAAATTCTGGCCAAAAACAACGGTGTTGGCCCATAGGCTTGCGGCCAGGAGGGTAATGGTGTACTTCATGGTTCTGGGTTGTTCAAGTGTTGCGGTGCGAAAGGACGAACTGCCGAGTTGTGCCGCAATACCGGAAAACCGTGAATTTGTTGATCGGGAACGTTCGTTCCGTACTTCCACGGAGCGCTCGTACGATCACCCCCCCACCACCCGTTCCACGATCACCGTGGTGCGCTGCCCAAGGCGTGGTCTGCTTGCGCCGTGCCGCAGGCGCCGTGCCCATCGCAATGCCCAAGATCGCGCAGAATACCCCACGATCGTGGATCGGGCCAGCCCGTTGGCTTCGTCTTGCCAATAGGCAATTGGACGCTTATATAACCGTCAATTGGACGCTTCCTTAGCTCATCCCCTTGGCCTGGTTGTGGGATTGATGATCATTCGCTGACGCCCAGGAGCCGGATCACCCCACCACCGCCCACTCCATGCTCACCGTGGTGCCCTTGCCGACTGTACTGTCGATCTGCGCCTGAGCCCCCAGTGCCACGGCCCGTGCGCGGATGTTCGCCAGGCCCACGCCGCCGGAGGTCGCGGATGTGTCGAAGCCCATGCCGTTATCGCTCACCACCACGCTCAGGCGCCCGGGTGCATGCGTAACGCCGATGGAGAGCTCCGTGGCCTTGGCGTGCTTCAGTGCATTGCTCACCGCCTCCTGGATGATGCGGTACACAGCGATCTCCACACCGCGTTCCAGCGGGCGCTCCAGCCCGAATGTGTTCAGTTCCACCTGCAGACGGCCGTTGATGTGGAGGGTGTTGTGCAGGTCCTTCAGCGCCTTCTCCAGTCCGAAGCGGTTGAGCGTGGCGGCGGCCATATCGTGGCTGATGCGGCGCAGCTCGCCAGCGGCATTGTCCAGCAGGCCGCTCACCTTCTGGTACTGCGCGGTCTGTTCGGACTTCACATCGGCCACCTGCGACTGCAATTCGCCCAGCTGGTGTTTGATGCTACCGAGCAAATGGCCCACGTGATCGTGCAGCTCCTTGCTCACACGTTCGCGTTCTTTCTCCTGGCCTTCGAGCATGGCGTTGATGCTCTTGATCTCCTGTTGGCTCAGGAGCTGGTCCACTTGTTCGTGGTGCAGTTCTTCATCTTTCCGTGCAAGCCGTGCTCGGTGTCGGATGTTGCGGTAGAGTAGGAGGGCAAGTAGGGTCAGGAGTACCGTAGCGCCGATGAAGGCGTTGCGCTGGGTGGACTTGCGGCGGTCCTCGGCGGCAGCGAGGGTCAGCGCCTGCTGCTGCTCGGCGATCTGCCGCTCCTTCTTTTCCGCGCCGTACAGGGCTTCCGATCTCGCGAGTTGCTCATCGTACCGGGCTCGCTGGAGCGAATCGTTGAGGGCCTTGTGCGCTTGCAGGTGCCGGAGCGCTTCTGCGATGTTCCCTTGCTCGGCGTGCCAGTCGTGCAGTTCCAAGTGGGCCTCGGACATCAGTTCCGCCATGCCCAGTCGACCTGCTGCCGCCATCACTTCCTTCATGGAGCGAAGCGCATCGGAATGCCTACCCAGCTTCCAATAAGTGATCGCGACGCTCTGCATGAGCTTGGCTTGATGGATGCTCTCGTTGGCCGGTACGGACAGGGCCAGCGCGCGCTGGAGCTCGGTCAGGGCTTTGTTGAAGTTGCCGGTGCGGCGGTGGATCACGCTTTTCTCATCGTGCAGCATCATCCTGAACTCGGGGCTCCGGTCGCCCAGTTCGGTGAGCAGACTGTCGCACAGGCGGAGGGCCTGTTCGTATCGGCCGTCCATTGTCGCGGTGATGCTGAGGTTGGCCACGGCATTCTGCATGAGCATCTCGGAGCCTGCGATGCGGGCCAGTCGGAGCGACTCGTTGAAGTGGCTCCATGCTTCATCGTAGCGCGCCTGGTTGAGACGGATGAGGCCCATGCCGTTCTCGGATCCGCTATGTCCGAGCGCGAAGCCGACGGAGTCCGCCACGCGGGCATTCCGTGCGAATTGGTCATATGCGTCGTTCAACCCGTCCGGCAGGAACAGATCCGCCTCGGCCTTCACGTTCATGAGCCCGATCCGCTCCCGCATGAAGCCGGTGTCAGGCAGCAGGAGCAGGCCCGCTTCGGCTTCCTGTTTTCCGCGCTCCGGGTCGCCCAGCAGGGTCAACGCATTGGCCAGGAGCTTCTGTGCGGTGCTCCGGATGGCGGCCTCCTTGGCGGGTACCGCGCTTCGGATGCTGTCCAGTAGGTTCAAGGCGGCGCGGTAGTCCTCGGAGCGCAGCTCAGCCGTGGCCAGTGCGAGGAGGCCCAGATGCCGTTCGCGTTGGTCCCCGGAGGCTGACCATTCCCCGGCCAAGGACCGCAGCTCGTCCGCAGCGTTCTGCTGTGCTATTCGACGGTACTGCTCATAGGCTGGCCAGTGCTGCGCGAGCATGGTGCCGAGGGCCAGCACGTGGAGAATGGCCACGCTCATGATGCGCGACCAGCCACAGCTTGCCCAGTAGAACAGGTTTGGATGGGACATGGTCGTATACGGCTTCATTCCAATACCGCGCACTCCACATTGACGGTAGTGCCTTTACCCGGTGTGCTGTCGATCTGCACCAGCGCCCCAAGTGCCACGGCCCGTGCGCGGATGTTCCCCAGGCCCACACCGCCGTTCGTCGCGGATGTGTCGAAGCCGATGCCGTTATCGCTCACCACCACGCTCAGGCGCCCGGGTGCATGCGTAACGCCGATGGTGAGCTCCGTGGCCTTGGCGTGCTTCAGTGCATTGCTCACCGCTTCCTGGATGATGCGGTACACAGCGATCTCCACACCACGTTCCAGCGGGCGCTCCAGCCCGAATGTGTTCAGTTCCACCTGCAGGCAGCCGTTGATGTGCAGCGTATCGCTCAGGTCCTTCAGCGCTTTCTCCAGTCCGAAGCGGTTGAGTGTGGCGGCGGCCATGTCGTGGCTGATGCGGCGCAGCTCGCCAGCGGCATTGTCCAGCAGGCCGCTCACCTTCTGGTACTGCGCGGTCTGTTCGGACTTCACGTCGGCCACCTGCGTCTGCAATTCGCCCAGCTGGTGTTTGATGGTACCGAGCAAATGGCCCACGTGGTCGTGCAGCTCCTTGCTCACACGCTCGCGTTCCTTCTCCTGGCCTTCGAGCATGGCGTTGATGCTCTTGATCTCCTGTTGGCTCAGGAGCTGGTCCACTTGTTCATGGTGCAGTTCTTCTTCTTTCCGTGCAAGCCGTGCTCGGTGTCGGATGTTGCGGTAGAGTAGGAGGGCAAGGAGGATCAGGAGTGCCGTGGCCACGATGAAGGCGTTGCGCTGGGTGGACTTGCGGCGGTCGTTGGCTGCTGCAAGTTCCAGCGCTTGATCCTGTTCGGCAATTCGCCGTTCTTTCTCGGAGGTCTCGAAGCGGACCTGTGCCCCGGCCACACCGGTGTTGTATCGCGATCGTGCTACGCTATCGGCAAGCGTGGTGTACTCGTTCAGTAGCACAAAGGCCTCCTCCGTACGGCCGATCGCTCGAAGGTAATCCGCAGCCTTTTTGGTTGCCCGGACCTTCAGGTCGATGGACCCGGAACGATCACGGGCCAAAAGTGCCTGGTCCACGGCTTCATTCCTTCTATCCAGGTGCCAGAGCGCCGTGGCTTTGAAGAGGTGCGAATACGCCATGCTGGAGGTGTCATGCAGGGCAGCCTGTAGCGCAAGGGCCGAGTCGGTGAACGCGAGAGCGGCTCCATGCTCATCGATGTCGCTCAGCATGCTGGCCATGTTGGTGAGCAGATCGGCGCGGAACGAGGCATCGAGGCTCCTGCTGGTGGCCGTATCAAGCACCGAACGGTACAGTCCTATCGCGGAATCGGGGCCGACGGTGTAGGAGAGCGAGGCGCCCATATTGAGCAGTGCGCTCACCGTGAGGCTCGATTCATGGCGATCACGTGCCACGGCCAGGGCCTGTTCGTAGTAGGTCAAGGCCGCCGAATCCTGTTCCTGGGCGTAGTACACATTGCCGATCCCGATCAGCGCGCGGCAGATCCCTTCGGTGTGATCCGTTCTGCGTGCATCGGCCAGGGCGCGGGAAAAGCAGGCTTGTGCCTCGTGCAACGAATCACCATGCAGGTCGATCTCGCAGAGGAGCAGTTCCATCTGCATCGCCCTTTCCGGAAGGCCGGCCTCAGCAGCCGCAGTGATCGCAAGCCGCGCTTCCACTTTGGCCTTTTCATGTATTCCCAGGTCCTGGAGTGATTTGGCTTGCTGGTAGTGGTCGAGGTAGGCGAAGTAGGGGTCGAGCCCGCTGTCGGCGCTGGCGAGGGAATCGAGCAGTTGGTAAGCGCGTTGCAACTGTCCGACATGGCGCATGTGGCGTGCACGCAGCAGCACATGGAGCACCGAGTCCGATGCAGAACCATTGCGTGCGGTAGCGAGCGAATCGATCAGTCGCTGATGTTCCACCATGCGATCACTGGTGATCAGGCGTGTGGATCGGGCGTAGCACGCCTCGGCCTTCTCACGTACGGAAAGGGACTGTGCCCCAGCGTGCAACGCACTGAGCCAGAACACGACCATGACACCGGAATGGAACGATCGCCTAAGGCGACGCACGGACCGATCGATCATGAACAGCCAGACCTGCCCATGGTGGGAATGGTGCAACAGTGCGGCCATCGCGGATCGCCCCTTACGCCTCCTTCCGCCCGTCCTTGACGAGCCTGCGGTCCTGGGCCTTCACCCCCGCACCCAGGATGGCGATCGCCGTCAAGGAATGTGCGTTGGTTTTGTCGTCGTTTTGTTGGATCTGCGTATCAAATGTGTTGGATCCCGATGATCTTCCCGGCGCTTCGCCAAGGAAACAGATGAAGAATCGGCCGTCCTTGAGGTCTTCCTCTGTACCGAGGATCTCGTATCCGTCGGGCCACGTGAATTCCACTTGTACCAATTTTCCATTCTCGGGAGGGAGCACTTTGGCGGTAAAGGTCATGGTTGGACGGGTGTTTCGTGGTTGTTAAGCGCCCCACCCCCGTTCCATGGCGTATTTCACCAGGCCGGCGGTGTTGCGGACATCCAATTTATGCATGATGTTCCTTCGGTGGGTTTCTACCGTGGTCGTGCTCAGAAAGAGTTCGGCCGCGATCTCCGCCGTGGTGCGTTCATGCAGGATCAATTTCACCACCTGCATTTCGCGGCTTGTAAGGGGGCCGTACCGGGTCTCCCCTTCACGGTCGTGGTTGCGGTCCGCCTTGTTGGCCAGGGTGCGCAATTCTTGTGCGACGTATTGATCGCCTTGGGCCACGGTGCGGATCGCGGTGAGCAGTTCGTCCTTGCCGGCGGTCTTCAACAGGTAGCCGCCCACCCCGCTGTCGAGCAGTTCCAGCACGAACTCACGGTGGCCATACATGCTTAGGGCGATCACACGGGTGGCTGGGTTGGCCTTGCGGATGTGCTTGCTGGCCTCGATGCCGTCCATGTGGGGCATGTTGATGTCCATGAGCACCAGGTCCGGCTTGTGCAGGGTCACCTTGGCGAGGGCGTCCAAACCATTGGTCGCTTTGGCGACCACCTGTACTTCGGGCAGGCGCGCCAACAGGCTTTCGATCCCATCCAGGAACATGGACTGGTCGTCCACCAGCAGGATGGTGAGTGGGGGTGTATCCATGGCGTACAAAAGTGGCCGGTGGGATGCCAAGCCACAATACTGGAAAACCATGAGATGGCCCCGCGTCACCTTGGTGCAGCTAATGT
>JADLAI010000122.1 GCA_020848295.1 Flavobacteriales bacterium | reverse complement strand
GCGCGGAAGTCATCCAGGCCGGTCCAGGCCTTCAGGAAAACATTCTGTAGCACGTCCTTGGCTTCATCGTGATCGGTGACCATGCGTCGGATGAACGCATAGAGCCGCTGCTGGTACTGCCGCACCAACAGGTTGAAGGCGTAGTGCCGACTTTCCTCCTGCCGGAAGAGCGCGAGGAGTTCCGCATCACCATGATCAGCCATGGCAGAGGGGCTGTGGCGGGAAAGGTTGTGGGAAGGGAGGCGGCGTGTGCCGGTACGCGGATCGAATGGCGCCGCCCGCCTTCACTTCCGCTTCATCGCACGGTGAGCCGCTGCCACGATATCCGGCGTGTCCAGCCCATATTTCCGAAGGAGTTGATCGGGTGTGCCGCTTTCGCCGAAGCTGTCGTTCACGGCCACGAATTCCTGTGGTGTGGGCCGGTGCGCGGTAAGCACCTGGGCCACGGCGTCGCCCAAGCCGCCGTGTCGGTTGTGTTCCTCGCAGGTCACCGCGCATCCCGTCTTCGCTACGGAATTTAGGACAGCCTCGGCATCCAATGGTTTGATCGTATGCACGTTGATCACTTCGGCCTTCACACCGGCCTGTGCCAGTTCCTCGGCGGCTTGCAGCGCGCGCCACACCAGATGCCCGCATGCGAGGAGGCTCACATCGGTGCCCTCGATCAAGCGTTGTGCCTTGCCGATCTCGAAGGGCATGTCCGCTGGGATGAAGACCGGCCACTTGGGGCGGCCGAAGCGTAGGTATACCGGGCCATCATGGTCGGCGATGGCGATGGTGGCCTGTTTGGTCTGGTTGTAGTCGGCCGGCACGATCACGGTCATGCCGGGCAGCATGCGCATCAGGCCGATGTCCTCCAGGATCTGGTGGGTGGCCCCATCCTCGCCCAGGGTGAGCCCGGCATGGCTGGCGCAGATCTTCACGTTCTTGCCGGCGTAGGCGATGCTCTGGCGCACCTGGTCGTAAACGCGCCCGGTACTGAAGTTGGCGAAGGTGCCCGTGTAGGGGATCTTGCCTCCGATCGTCAACCCGGCGGCGATGCCCATCATGTTGGCCTCGGCGATCCCCACCTGGATGAACCGGTCGGGGAAGGCCTTCTTGAATGCGTCCATCTTCAACGAGCCCGTGAGGTCGGCGCAAAGCGCCACCACATCCGGGTTCTTCTGGCCGAGTTCGTGCAGGCCGGCACCGAAGCCGCTGCGGGTGTCCTTTTGGTCGAGTACGGGGTAGGCGCTCATGGGGTGTTTCCTCTGTGGTTCAGAAATTGATGGTGGCCGATCGGCCGCTTTCGATGGTCACCTCCTTGCGCAGGGTGAGTTCGGTGCGACGCGCACTTCGACTGCGGTAGATGACCTCGTACTCGCCGGGCAACAATCTGAATTGTGCACGGATGGCGTTCGGGTCGATGTCGGTCACCCACTCCAGTCGGCCTTCGCGTTCTTGGAAGATCGCTGCCGGGCCGGTGGTGGAAGGGAGGATGTTGAGCACCCCTGAACGGGGAACGACGATGTCCGTGGTGCGACCCTGCTCGATCCGCACATTCGGGATCAACAGGCGCGGCAAGGTGAGCACCTCCAGGTCGTACAGGCCGGTGCGCAAGCGTTGTGTGCTGCCCACTTCCTGAGCGATCAGCGTGCTGCCTTCGCCGGAACGGCGCACGATGGCCTGGATGGGGATGCCGTCACCCGGCCCGGTCCCGCTCTTGAGGTTCAGCAGGCCCGTTCCCGCATCCACGGCGATCACGGTATGTACACCCGGCCGCACCTTCACCTCTTCCCGGATGCTCGGCGGAACGGTATGGGCCACCACGGTATAGGTATAAATCGGGTCCATCCGCAGCGTGTCGGGGATGCCACGTTCGTTCATGGTGTGCATCAGGTGCTCGATCACCTTGCCGGTGCGCTGGTCGAGCAGGGTCACCGGCACATCGGTCTCCGTGGGTTGGCCATCGGCGGTCATCAGGCTGATCTGCGCCGTGGTGCTGTTCAGGGCCTGTGTCACCACCACCTTCAGCACATGCTCGAACAGTTCCGGGGTGCTGGCGTCGAAATAGTTGCCCACGCATTGTAGGCCGAACTTCTGGGTCTCGTCCAATCCCACCCCGATCACGAAAGGTTTGAGCACGATGCCTTTCGCTTGCAACGCACGGCTTACCGCGCAGGGATCCTCGTCGCAAGCCTCGATGCCATCGGTGATGAGGATGATCACATTCCGTATCCTTCGCGTGTCGTTGATGGTGCTCGGCGGAAAATCACCGGCCGCCCGCTCCAGTGATCGTGCGATGGGGGTGGTGCCCAAGCAGCGTACGCTCTGCAAGGTGCTGCGCATGGCCGGAATGCTGTTGGCGCTGAAGGGCACTTCAAGCCGGGTGTCGTCACAGTCCTGTTTTCCGGGTGCAATGGGCGTTTGATGGCCGTACAGGCGAAGAGCGAGTTCCAGGTCGGGCTGGCCTTCGAGCTCTTTCAGGGAGTTGAGGAGCAATTCACGGGCGGTGGTGATCTTCGGTTGGTTGCCCCAGAACGCGTTCATGCTGTTGCTCGCATCCATTACGAACAACATGCGGGTGAGCGGTGGCTGCGCGTCCTGTGCCTGGAGCGGCTGTGATACCACCCAGGCCAGAAGATAGGGGATGATGATCCGCATGTTCGATCCGTTAGCCGATATAACGGAGAAAAGCGTGCCAGTCGTCCATCCGTATCAATAATCTCCCAGCGTTTCGGGTAATTGGGCCAAGGCCTTGCTCAACTGCTCGTCGTTGGGTGCGATGCCGTGCCATTCGTGGCTGTGCATCATGAAGTCCACGCCCTGGCCCATCTCGGTGCGCATCAGGATCATCACCGGCTTGCCTTTGCCCGTTCGACTCTTGGCCTCCTGTAGTGTCCGGACCAGCTCGGCCATATCGTTGCCATTGGTCTCCTGCACGTCCCAGCCGAAGGCCACCCACTTCGCCTTCAGGTCGCCCAGTGGCAGCACATCGTCCACGTCGCCATCGATCTGGCGGCCGTTGAGGTCCACGATGCTGATCAGGTTATCCACCTTCTTGGCGGCCGCGAAAAGGGCGGCTTCCCAGATCTGGCCCTCTTGCAGCTCGCCATCGCCATGGAGGCTGATGACGAGCCCATGGTCACCATTCATCCGCTTGGCCATGGCCGCACCGATGGCTACGCTCATGCCCTGGCCCAGCGAACCACTGGCCATACGCACTCCGGGCAGCCCCTCGTGCGTGGTCGGGTGCCCTTGCAGGCGCGAGTCGATCCTACGGAATGTGGCCAGTTCCTTCACGGGGAAGTAGCCTGCACGCGCCAACGTGCTATAGAACACCGGGCTGATGTGGCCGTTGCTCAGGAAGAAGAGGTCCTGGCCACGGCCATCCATGTCCCAAGGTGTGGGCTGGTGCCGCATGAAGTGGAAGTAGAGCGCGGTGAACAGGTCCGCGCAACCCAAGGAGCCACCGGGGTGTCCACTTTGCACCGCGTGTACCTGCCGCACGATGTCGCGGCGGATCTGGGAAGCGATGCGTGCAAGCTGGTCAAGGTCCGGCACGTGGGTGGTGGCTGCGGAAGTGGCGTGGGGCATGGGCGGGAAGGGCGCTACGGCTCAAAAGTAGACCCCTGCGCCACGATGGTCCGGGCGGTGTGTAGAACTTTTGAAAACCACGGAAGTGGCAGCTCCGAACCAGGATGGGTCGGTGGTTAAGGACGCCGGACCAACCGGGATGCTTGGTCCGGCTTCGTGTTTCGGGCATGGACCACGCGGGGGAAGGCGCTACCTTCGCGGCCGCTTTTCCGGACCAGGACCGGAAGGGCACCGGACCATGGGACTGAAATGCGGGATCGTTGGCTTGCCGAACGTGGGCAAGAGCACACTCTTCAACTGCCTGAGCAATGCCAAGGCGCAGGCGGCCAACTTCCCGTTCTGCACCATTGAGCCGAACGTGGGCACGATCACCGTGCCCGACCGCCGGTTGAACAAGCTGGCTGAGCTGGTGAAGCCGCAGCGGATCATACCCACCACGGTGGAGATCGTGGACATCGCCGGCCTGGTGAAGGGGGCCAGCAAGGGAGAGGGGCTGGGTAATCAGTTCCTGGCGAATATCCGGGAATGCGATGCGATCCTGCACGTGCTGCGCTGTTTCGATGATCCCAACGTGGTGCACGTGGATGGCAGTGTGGACCCTGTGCGGGACAAGGAAGTGATCGACATTGAACTGCAGTTGAAGGACCTGGAGACCGTGGAAGCGCGGATCAAGAAAGTGGAGAAACAGGCGCAGATCGGGGAGAAGGAGGCGAAGCGCCGGTATGAATTGCTGAGCCGGATCCGCGAGGCATTGCTCCAGGGCCGCAGTGCCCGGTCGGTGATATCGGCGAACGATGATCCGGCATTGCTCAATGAGTTCCAATTGCTAACGACCAAGCCCGTGTTGTACGTGTGCAACGTGGAGGAGAAGAGCGCCGTGACCGGCAATGCGCATGTGGAGCGCGTGAAGGCGGCGGTAGCCGGTGAACAGGCGGAGGTGATCTTCGTGACGGCCGCGATCGAAGCCGAGATCGCATCACTGGAATCGTCGGAAGAACGGGAGATGTTCCTATCGGATATCGGTCTGAACGAGCCCGGAGTGAACAAGTTGATCCATGCGGCCTACGACCTGTTGAAACTACAGACCTACTTCACCGCTGGTGTGCAGGAAGTGCGGGCATGGACCATCCATCAGGGCGACACCGGCCCGAAGGCGGCCGGCGTGATCCACAGCGATTTCGAGAAAGGTTATATCCGTGCCGAGGTGATCGGTTACGATGACTACGTGACCCTGGGGAGTGAGGCAGCAGCTCGTTCCGCGGGGAAGCTGCGTACCGAAGGCAAGGAGTACGTGGTGAAGGACGGGGATGTGATGCACTTCCTCTTCAACGTGTGATCCGAGGAGTGAGGACGTATTGAGCCGGAGATGAATATTCGGATCCCGGCCTTTCCGCACTGATCATGGCGAATGATGCGAAAGTGAGAGGGTGTGTGGGTTTCAGCGCTCGCACTTTCGCACCCTGTCACCCATGATCGACCGCTTCATCTCCACCGAACAGTAGCATCATTTCGTCCTCGTGGAGTAGATCGGTTTCGCCATTTGTCGATGATATTACCAAATTCGTCGATAAGTTTTGAAAATTTACCCTCGATCCCGCTCCGATCGATCGCACCTCCGTTGTTTTGATGGTCCGGTCATTCGATCGACCTGGATCCCATCCTTGCCGACCTCCTGCTGCCATTGGCAGTGATCAACCATACCCACACACCGCCATGAGAATTCTCCGCGCCCTTCCCCTCGTCCTGCTGTTCACCTTGTCCTTCCCTGCACTGGCCCGCACCGGTCAGGTAGCCGATCGGATCCAAGCCCTGCGGACCAAGGGTGTTGTCTTCAAGGAGGTCGGTCTGTTCAGACCGGATGGCATGAAAGAAGAAGCGCGGTCCTTGCTGGATGCGGCACTCACTAAAGGCGAGGTCCTGCAAGTGGATCCTGCTGCGCTGGGAGCAGTGCTTCGTCTGCGAGCGGAACACCTTTCGTTATCCATCCCTTTCGAGGGAGGTACCTTGTCCTTGGACCTTGCCCGCACCGAGATCGCTGAAGAAGCGGTGAACGTGGTGTTGGCAAGCGGATCGCGGACCGTCGGCCTTCCGGGTGTCCACTATCGGGGCATGGTGCGCGGGTTGCCGGGTTCATGGGTGGCCTTGAGCGTGTTCGAGCAGGAGGTGATGCTGTTGATCAATGATGGCCAGGGCCAGATCGTGGTGGGCCCGCTCAAGGGCGATCGGCGGGGGCGCCATGTGATCTATCGGGATCGTGATCTTCGTGGTAGCCCCGACTTCGTTTGTGGTGCGCAAGAAGTGGAAGGGGCCTTCCATAACGACCAGATCACGCTGGCGGCCGGTGATCGCACGGTGCGCTGTGTGCGCTATTACTGGGAAGTGAACTACAATGTATTCCAGGACAAGGGGACGGTGGCCAACACCACCAACTACATCACCGGTCTGTTCAATCAGAGCGCGATACTCTTCGACAACGATGGGATCGACATCACCCTTTCCGAACTCTTCATCTGGGATGTACCCAGCCCGTATTCGGGACCAGGCAGCGGGGACTACCTGGATCAATTCGGTGTGACCCGGACCAGCTTCAATGGCGACATGGCCCACCTGATCGGCTACGGTGGTGGTGGTGGTGTCGCGTGGTTGAACACGTTATGCAACGGCTTGGCCAGTTACCGCATGGCATACAGCGGGATCGGCAGTTCATACAACAACGTGCCCACCTACAGCTGGAGCACCATGGTGGTGACCCACGAGGCGGGCCACAACCTGGGATCGCCCCATACCCACGCCTGCTGGTGGAATGGGAACGGGACCAATATCGACGGGTGCGGCCCCACGGCGAACAGCGGGTATAGCGAAGGGTCCTGCCCGATCGGCCCCATTCCCACCGGAGTGGGCGGTACCATCATGAGCTATTGCCATCTGGTGAGCGGGGTGGGCATCAACTTGGCCAATGGCTTCGGACCGCAGCCCACGGCCGTGATCGTGAACGCGGTGAACAACGCCAGCTGCCTCACGGCCTGTGGCACCACCTGCGATGCGCCCGGCACCTTGACCGCGATCAACATCGGCGTCACCACGGCAACCCTGTCATGGAGCGCGGTGGGCGTGGCGACCTTCGACCTGCGTTGGCGCCAGGTCGGTGCGCCCACCTGGACTGATGTGCTCGGTGTGGTCGGGAACACATACAGCCTAAGCGGGCTCACCCAAGGCACCAACTACGAATTCCAGGTCAGGAGCGTGTGCGGCGGAACTTCTTCACCGTACAGCACGACACGCACGTTCACCACGGCGGTCCCGTGCCCCGATGTTCTTGAGCCGAACGGCACATGGGCCACCGCAGCAACGGTGGGTATTCCGGGTACGGTGAGCGCATTGATCGCAACGAACGGGGATGTGGATCACTACCGGTTCACGATCGCGTCCACCTCCACGATCAACCTCTATCTGGCGAATCTACCGTACGACTACGACCTTCAGCTCCTCACGTCCGGCGGCGCCGTGTTGGCATCCTCCTTCAATGGCGGTACACAGCCCGAGAACATCAGTTACGCGAGCGCAGCGGCAGGAGATTACATCGTACAGGTCTACGGGTACAACGGCGCTTTCGATGCGCTGCGGTGCTACATGCTGGAGATGAGCGCATACGCGATCGGATGTGGGGTGCCTGATGGCGTGTCGGTAAGTGCGATCACCTACCAGAGCGCGAGCATCTCGTGGCCTGTGGTGCAAGGAGCGGCGTCATACGATCTGCGATACAAGCCAGCGGCACAGCCCACTTGGGTGGATGTGTTCGGCATCACAGCGCCCCCTCGGGTACTGACCGGGCTGATACCGGAGACCACCTACGAGGTGCAAGTGCGCGCGGTCTGTGATCCACCGGGATCGCAAGGTGGCAGTTCGGAATACACAGGGACCTCCTTCACCACATTGCCCTACTTGTGTACCACTCCGGTGGCGGCCACCTGCGCGTTGTCGGTCAGCCTGGATGGGCCTTACGATACGGCGACCGGGCTCATGCACGATTCGTTACGGACGCAGGGGCTGATCCCCTTGCAGGAACCTTATTCGGCCATGGGATACCCGGTGACCGGTGCCACCACCACCACCCAGGCCCTCTTGGATGTGGCCGGCCCAGGAGCCATCGTGGATTGGGTACTGCTGGAGTTGCGACAAGCCTCTTCGCCATTCTCGGTGGTGGATACCAAAGTGGCCCTGTTGCGGCGGGATGGCGGTCTGCGCACGCCGAACGGAGGTGAATTCATCGGCTTCTGCGCACCACAAGGCTCCTACCGGATCGCAGTGCGGCACCGGAACCACTTAGGTTGCATGTCGGGTTCGGCATTGGGCCTCGGTCCATTGCCTGCGACATTCGCTTTCGCCACCGCCACCACCTACGGCACCCAGGCCATGCGCGACCGGGGTGGCGTTTCGCTGCTCTGGGCAGGCAACGCCGTGGTGGATGATGAGATCATGTACACCGGTTCGGACAATGATCGGGACGCGGTGCTCTTCGTGATCGGCGGATCGGTCCCCACCAATACCATAGCGGGCTACATGAAGGAGGATGTGAACCTGGACGGGGTGGTGAAGTATAGTGGTACCGCGAACGATCGGGATGTGATCCTGAACACCATCGGTGGCGCCGTGCCGACGAACACCGTGCAGGAACAGATGCCGTGAAGGGCTGTTGAAAACACCGATCGATCGTGGAAAACGTGGCTGGCCATCGGCCGGTTGGGGGGTGATGGCCTGACTACCTTCGTTGCCATGCGGGAACCCTTGTCCCTATTGGGGTTCCTGCGGATCGACGGATGAGCGAAGCGGCATATAACGAGGACAATATCCGGTCCCTCGACTGGAAGGAACACATCCGGCTACGGCCAGGCATGTACATCGGTAAGCTGGGCGATGGCAGCAGCTACGACGACGGCATCTATATCCTGCTGAAGGAAGTGCTGGATAACTGCATCGACGAGTTCGTGATGGGCCACGGCAAGCGGATCGATGTGGTGATCGAAGGCCCACGGGTGGAGATCCGCGACTACGGACGGGGAGTACCGTTGGGCAAGGTGATCGATGTGGTGAGCAAGATCAATACAGGCGCCAAGTACGACAGCAAGGCCTTCAAGAAGAGCGTGGGCCTGAACGGTGTGGGTACCAAGGCGGTGAACGCATTGAGCAACTATTTCCGGATCGAGAGCGTGCGGGACGGGGAGATGAAGGTCGCCGAGTTCGATCGCGGGGTGCTGCGCAAGGACAACAAGTTGGCGAAGACCCAAGAACCCAATGGCACCCGGGTGGTCTTCGAACCGGACGGCCAGATGTTCCACAACTACCAGTTCCGGGATCAGCACATTGAGCGCTTGCTCTGGAACTACTGCTACCTGAACACGGGGCTCACCATCCAGTACAACGGCCAGAAGTTCCAAAGCAAGAACGGGCTCCTCGATCTGCTCACCACGAAGATGGACGGGGAACCGATGTACCCGATCATCCACCTGCGAGGGGACGACATCGAAGTGGCGATCACCCACGCGAACCATTACGGCGAGGAGTATTACAGCTTCGTGAACGGCCAGCACACCACCCAGGGCGGTACACACCAAGGCGCCTTCCGTGAGGCAGTGGCCAAGACGGTCAAGGACTTCTACAAGAAGGATTGGGAAGCGGGCGATGTACGCACCGGGATCGTGGCTGCGGTGAGTGTCAAGGTGATCGAACCGGTGTTCGAGAGCCAGACCAAGACCAAGCTCGGATCCCTGGAGATCGAACCGGGCGGGCAGAGCATGCGCTCCTTCGTGGGGGACTTCATCGGACGTGAACTGGACAACTTCCTGCACAAGAACCCGGAGATCGCCGAGGTGTTGCAACAGCGCATCCTCAGCAATGAACGGGAGCGCAAGGAACTGAGCGGGATCCGCAAGTTGGCCCGAGAACGCGCCAAGAAGGCCAGCCTGCACAACCGCAAGTTGCGCGATTGCCGCATCCACCTCAACGACCCCAAGAAGGACGATCGCAAGGAACACACGACACTCTTCATCACCGAAGGGGATAGCGCGAGCGGCAGCATCACCAAGAGCCGGGATGTGAACCTGCAAGCCGTCTTCAGTCTGAAGGGCAAACCACTGAACTGCTACGGCCTCACCAAGAAGGTCGTGTACGAGAACGAGGAGTTCAACCTGGTGCAGGCAGCCCTCAACATCGAGGACGGCATGGAGGGGCTTCGGTACAATCGGATCGTCATCGCCACCGATGCCGATGTGGACGGCATGCACATCCGCTTGCTGCTCATGACCTTCTTCCTGCAGTTCTTCCCGGACCTCGTGAAGAACGATCACCTGTACATCCTACAGACCCCGCTCTTCCGGGTGCGCAACAAGAAGGAGACGATCTACTGCTACAGCGACGAGGAACGGCAGCGGGCCATCCTCAAGCTGGGGAAGACCGCCGAGATCACCCGGTTCAAAGGACTGGGCGAGATCAGTCCCGATGAATTCAGGAATTTCATCGGGGAGGACATGCGCCTTGAGCCGGTGATGATCACCAAGGACGCGGTGGTCCATGATCTGCTCAGCTTCTACATGGGCAAGAACACCCCGGACCGGCAGGGCTTCATCATCGAGAACCTTCGAGTGGAGAAGGACCTTGTGGCCGAGGCTGGGGAGAAGGCGGCGCTGGAGGGTGCGGTGCAGGCCATCGCCCGCAAACTGGAGGCCAACGAAGTGGAACTCGACGCCTGACCATGCGCGACCTGACGGCATTCCTGTTCGCGATCATGGCCACCACCCTTGCCAGTGGCCAACGTGCAGGCACCCTTCGGTTGCTTGTGGATCCGGGACACAACTTCGAATTCGTCCTTGACCACAAATACCGGATGCAGCAGCGCGAGGTGCGATTGAGCGAGGGTCTGCACCACTTCTCCATCTGGGCTCCCGAACGCATCGTCCTCGATACGAACGTCTTCGTCGTGGCCGACCGCACCGGAGACCTGGTGGTCAAGCTGCCATTCAGCACGGAGTACGCAACTTACCGCAACGACCTCAGTGCCTACCAGAGCGCACGCCGTGCACGGGTGTGGACACCGGTCCTGGTTGGTATGGGCCTGGCCTGGACCGGCCTGTCCTACGGTCGGTACAACACGGTGGGCGACGACCTGGACGAGGCGGTGGCCGCCTACCACAGCAGCGATGACCCTGGAGTCATCAATCGGATCAAGGAAGAGGTGATCCCCGATCACAATGCAGCATTGCGCAGGGCCCGGACCAGTCTGGTCGCCGGTTCGATCTTCACGATGGCAAGCGTTGGTTACATGGTGTACACCAGGATCCGTACCAGTGGCATGGAGCAACCACGTTTTGAGGACAAGGAACGGATCCGGTTCGAAGGCCTCACCTGGGTGCCCGATCGGAATGGTGCGTATTGGGCGGCCGGCTTCACCATCCCCATACAACGATGAAGTCCCACCTCTGGATCCTCGCATTTGGTCTCCTGCTGCTCGGCTGTGGCAAGGAGGTGGTGGATGTATCCACATTGACCACCAATCCGTTCGATCCAGCCTATGCCGGAACCCCGGTGTTCGAGATGATCCAACACCGCACGATCGCTTACACCGAGGATGGAGTGGAGCATTACAGACATGAGCAGGATGTGCGAGTGCGTACCGATCTGATGCCTTCTGGTGCGGAATTCCAAGTGTTCGTGGATCTATCGCCCATCGCTACACCGGTGGTGCAGGGCCAATTCACCATCACGCGGGAAGAGGCCACCTTGGGGCAGACCTATTGCCACACCATCCAACTGGCCAACGGTGGCGGCCATGGTGCGAAGAACACCGTATGTGCGACAGCGACCCTTTGATCGACGATGAACGACGAGAACGAGATGAATGAATTGCCCGAAGAGGCAGGAGCGACCGGAAAGGGAGTGCCCACGGCGAAAGGCAGCGGGACCTTCAGTGTGAGCGGAATGTATCGGGATTGGTTCCTGGACTACGCGAGCTATGTGATCCTGGAGCGGGCCGTACCGGCCCTGTACGATGGGTTGAAACCCGTGCAGCGTCGCATCCTGCACAGTATGAAAGACCTCGATGACGGGCGCTATAACAAGGTGGCGAACATCATCGGCCACACCATGCAGTATCACCCGCATGGCGATGCGAGCATCGGCGATGCGCTGGTGCAGTTGGGCCAGAAGGACCTGCTGATCGATTGCCAGGGGAACTGGGGCAACACGTTGACGGGGGATAGCGCCGCCGCACCACGATACATCGAGGCCCGCCTGAGCAAGTTCGCGCTTGATGTCGTCTTCAACCCGAAGACCACTGAATGGCAGTTGAGCTACGACGGTCGCAACAAGGAGCCTGTCTTCCTGCCGGTGAAGTTCCCATTGCTCCTGGCACAGGGCGGCGAGGGCATCGCGGTAGGCCTCAGTTGCAAGGTGCTGCCGCACAATTTCAATGAACTGATCGACGCGAGCATCGCCGTCCTGCGCAAACGATCATTCGAGTTGCATCCCGATTTCCCCACGGCGGGGTTGGTGGATGTGAGCAATTACAACCAGGGGGAGCGCGGCGGCCGCATCCGGTGCAGGGCACGCATCCGCAAGGAGGATAACAAGACCCTGGTGATCACCGAGATCCCCAATGGCACCACCACGGCCTCGCTCATCGAGAGCATCGTGAAGGCCAACGAGAAGGGGAAGATCAAGGTGCGGCACATCGAGGACAACACTGCCGAGCATGCCGAGATCCTCATCCACCTGGCCAGCGGAGTATCCCCGGACAATACCATCGATGCGCTGTTCGCCTTCACCGACTGCGAGGTGAGCATCGCACCCAACGCGGTGGTGATCGAGGACGACAGGCCCCGCTTCGTCGGCGTGAACGAATTGCTGCGGATCAGCACGGACAACACGGTGCGCCTGCTCGAACTCGAACTGCGGATCAAGCAGAAGGAACTCGATGAGCAATGGCATTTCGCCTCGCTGGAGCGCATCTTCATCGAGAAGAAGGTGTACCGCAGGATCGAGGAGGCCGAGAGCTGGGAGCAGGTGATCGCCTTCATCGATAAGGGCTTGAAGCCACATGTGCAGGAACTGAAACGACCGGTGACCGAGGAGGACATCGTGCGCCTCACCGAGATCCGGATCAAACGCATCTCGAAATACGACAGCTTCAAGGCCGATGAGCACATCAAGCAGCTTGAGGAGCAATTGGCCGAGGTGAAGCGCAAGCTGGCCAACCTGGTGGACCACGCGGTGGAGCACTTCAAGGAACTGAAGAAGAAGTATGGCGCGGGTCGTGAGCGCCGGACCGAGATACGTCCGTTCGATACGATCGTGGCCACCAAGGTCGCCGTGGCGAACAAGAAACTTTACCTCGATCGGGAGGAGGGCTTCATGGGCTGGAGCCTTCGCAACAACGAACTCGTCACCGAATGTTCGGAGCTCGACGACATCATCGTATTCCGTCGCAGTGGTACCATGATGGTGACCAAGGTGGCGGACAAGAAATTCATCGGCAAGGGCGTGATCCACGTCGATGTGTTCAAGAAGAACGATGAGCGTACGATCTACCACATGATCTACCAGGATGGAACGAAAGGACCCTTCTTCATGAAGCGGTTCGCTGTCACCGGGATCACGCGCGACAAAGAATATGACCTGACCAACGGTGTGGCCGGTAGCACGGTGGAATACTTCACGGCCAATGCGGATGGTGCAGCGGAGGTGGTGCAGGTGAGCCTGCGTCCGAGGCCGAACCTGCGGAAGACCAAGTTCGATGTGGACTTCGCGCAATTGGGCGTGAAGGGCAGGAGCAGCAAGGGCAACCTACTTACCCGCTACATGATCCAGAAGGTGGTGCAGAAAGAGCGCGGTGGCAGTACACTGGGAGCCATCCCGATCTGGTTCGACGAGACCGTAAGGCGTTTGAACGATACCGGACATGGTCGCTACATGGGGCGTTTCGCTGGTGAGGACCGTATTCTGGTGATCACCCGTAGCGGCAGCTACCAGTTGTTCCCCTTCACGCTCAGTACGCACTTTCCGGACGATGCGGAGACCGTGGTGAAATGGGATCCGAAGGCGACGGTGAGCGCCGTGTATTGGGACGGGGAGAAGGAGCAGTACCAGATGAAACGGTTCAGCATCGAGCCGGCCAAGGACCCGGTGAGCTTCATCACGGATCACCCGAACAGCAAACTCGCCCTACACAGTCTGTTGCCACATGCCCGTGTGCGCATCACCTACGACAAACGCAGCACCGATCGGCCCGATGAGGAGGTCGACATGGAAGAGTTCATCGCGGTGAAGGGGGTGAAGGCACTGGGGAACCGGCTCACGACCGGCAAGGTGAAGGAACTCACTTTGTTGGGAGATGTCTTCATCGCGATGACACCCGAGTTGGAGGAACGGCAACGCATGCTGATCAGCGACGAGGAGGTGGGGAACCTGGATGCTCCGGAAGAGGAGGATCTGGAGGAGAGCCCCATGTCCCGTGTGAAACGGACACAGGCACAACAGATCGAGGAGCAGGAACGCCATCCGGAGGATCCCTTGATCGGGAAGAGTCCGGGACGGCAGATCAAGCTTGGCCTGGACTGACCCGTCGTTCAGTACACGCTCAATGTGCTTTCACCAGCGGAAGGCGGGCCATGCCATCCGTTGTGCTGGCCATCAGGAGATACATGCCATCCGGCAGGCCTTGCAGGTCCACCTCGACCTGTGATATACGATCGTTCCGCAGTTCCCAGCCATATACACGCTTCCCTGTGGCATCGAACACGTCCAAGCGTTGGACATGAAGGTCCCCGAAACGCACCGTTGTTCGATCCGAGAAGGGTTGTGGCATCGCGACCAGCCCGGTAGCCGCTATCCCGGCCATTCCGGTACACACATCGATCACGAGTTCGATGGTCGCTTCACCCGGACATTCATCCAAGGGAGCTACGGAAAGTGTGACCGGCCAGGTCCCGACACCGAGCGCCGCCGGATCGATCAACACCTGAGCACCTTCACCAGTAACTGCACCGCTCCATGTCCCGCTGGCCGAGCCGCTCAACTCGAAGGCCGGTGTACTCAGGCACAGCCGGGGTACGGGATCGATGGACACCTCCTGGGGCACACCCTTGGTGACCACCAGGGTGTCGTTGGTCAATGAACATCCTTGTGGGTCGGTGTACGTGTACGTGACCGGATAGGCGCCTGGGTCCAGCTGCTCCGGATCAAGTGAACCGGTCGCATCCACTGGGTTGCTCCAACTGCCACCAGCAGGCCAGGCCGTGAATTGGATGGGATCATCACCCTCGCAGAACAGGAGGTCGGTCGCAGCGTGGTCCACTTCGGTAGCCGAGGCCAGTGTGATGGTGGTGGAAGCTTGTGCCGCACACCCATCGGCCGAAACGGCGAAGTAGTTGAGCAGGTGCATACCCGCACCCACCACGGTCGGGTCCAGCAGGCCAAGGTCCACACCGGTGCCGCTCCAGGTCCCTCCGGAGGGCGACGCACCAGAAAGAGAGATGCTGCCTCCTTCGGCACAATACACGGCCATTGGCTGGAACATGATCTCGGGTAGTTCGCCCACCACGACCTGTATGGTATCGCTGTTGCGACATTGGTTGGGACCCGATGCCTCCACGTTCAGGACCACGGTATAGGTGCCGGGCCCGATCCCTGGATCGAACAAAGCGCTTGTGGCCGTGGGCGCGAGCACAGGTCCTTCCCAATACACATTGAGTGGCGGTGCGGCGATCACCTCAATGGTGGCGGTCGGATCCGTTGGGCAGAGCAGTGGCAGTTCCTCCAGTTCGGCAGGTAGCGTGTTCCAACGCATGATCGGCCCTTCGAGGTCGGAGCACATCTGGCCTGTACCATCGGTGTATTCACACACCACATATCCGCCACCCCAGGTCGCAGGGTCGATCACGCTCGCACCATCCAGACCATACCAGGTCACGTCGGTAGGCACCGCGTTCATCACGATGGGGGCGTCCGCAGAGCAGATCACCGGTGGTACGGTGGTCGTGATCTCCGGACCTTGGATCACGCGGACATTCGTAGTGGCCGCGAGCGGGCAATTCCCTTCGGGGAATACCGCATGTACGACCTGGAGATCGGTGGTCATCAATAAGTTGGCACGATAGAGCATCCCGTTGAAAACCTGGTGACCATACCATTGGCCACCGGCTGGTTCCACGGTGGGCAAGGCGACCGGTGCCCCGGACAGGCACAGTGTATCGAGCAGTGGGAGTTCGAGTTCGGCACCCGTTGTGTCGAGTTCATTGGCATACCAGCGCAACGCGTTCCCCTCTTGGAGCAAGAGGTCCTCACGATCATCCCCATCGAGATCGGCGAGCAACAGTCCACTTCCGCGAGGTACATCCATGATGGCATGGCTTTCCGGGAATCCATTGAGCAAGTGTACGTAGGTGTTCCACTGCACCGGGAGCACGGGGTTGTTCGGTACATACACCATGCTGGCACCAGTCCCGCAGGTCGACCGGCCGAACACGCCGTTACCACTGGTCGTCCAAGGTGCGATCACCTGTTCCTCGAAGGCGAGCACTCCACCCTCATCAAGGACGTTACGCAGCCAGTGTACCGCACTACCGCGTGCTTCACCGAGGTCAAGATCCCCATCGGCGTCAATGTCCATTAACTGCGGTCTGTGATATGGATAGCTCAAGTCACCGGTTAGAATGGACAAGTGCTCAACCACCCATTCGGTACCATCTCCGGCCACGTTCCGTGCCACAACAAGGCTGTCATTGGCCGCAGTGAGGACAAGGTCGAGGCCACCAAGCAGGTCCACATCGCCGATCCTTAGGCACTCGGATGCGGCACCGCTATGGATCGCGGGGTGGTTCGTAAGACCGCCGAGACCTTCCGCCGTTCCGGATAGGATGCCGATGCCGGCGCCTTCCGGGAAGTCGAGGCTCAGGACCAGGTCGGTGAAGCCATCACCGGTCACATCGGCGATCGCCAGGGCCTCGGCCGGGACGGGCAGGACGATGGGGATGTCCTGCAGGAAGGTTCCGTCACCGAGGTTCCTTAGTACATGCAGGGTGTCCTCCTCGTCGACGAGGAGGACGTCCGGGTCACCATCCCCATCCACATCGGCGACCTCGAAGAGGCCGCAATCCCCATCCAGGTCCAACAGCAGGTTGTATGCACCGAATGTGCCTTGGCCATCGGTATTGGGCAACCACTTCAGGTGGTCACCTCCGAAGATGCCGATCACATCGAGGTCCCCGTCCATGTCGACGTCGGCAGCACGTACCTCCGGGTCCAAGATGTTGGCCATAACGGTCTGCCCAGGCCCGAATTGGCCGAACGAGACGCCTGCGACCAAGAGGAGGCCACAGACAAAGGCATGGCGGAAAGGAAGCATGTGGCCGAAGGCAGGCCGTAAGAAAGGCCGACTGCAAAGGTATGGTTCCTCGCCTGGTCCGGGGTGGGCCGAACGGGCCGTAAGAGGTTGACCAGCAAGCCCGATCAGGCGCACAACACAGGGATCCGCGGGGCGTTCGAAAGGATCCGTTCCTTTTCCGCGTCGGCAATGTAGCGGTACTCGTCGGAGGCGTGGGCCATGATGGCGAGCGCGCCGGCCCCGGTCTTTTCCGCATACCCGATCGTAGCCTGTGCGAAACCAATGCTGAAAGCGGTGCTCGGTTCGATCACATCCTGGTGCCGGATCCCCTCCTGGCTCAACCGGTGGAGCATCTTGGCCTTATTGGCCAAGAGCTCTGGGGAGGGCGCTTCGCCGGGACGCACGAGTTGGTACACATGCACATCGGCATCGAAGCTGCGGGCAAGTGAGATCACGGCATCGAGCAAGCGGTCTATATCGGCATGTGCGGCCACGGGCATCACGATCCGCTTGAGCAGCCCCTCGATCCGGACCCCTTCCTGCACCACGATGGAAGGAGTGGCGGCGTGCCGGACCAGCTTCAGGATGTCCGTCCCGAAGAGATGCTGGCGGAGCCCCTTGCCCCCGTGGGTGCAAAGCACAAGGAGGGAGTGGCCCTGTTTCGATTCCTCGGCGATGGCCTTCAGGGGGTCTCCATCCCGCAATTTATTGGTGGTGCGTTCCGTTGCGCCGGCCTTTCCGGATTGCGCGTTCATCAAGGCCAATACCTGTTCACGCCCCTCGTCACTCCGTTCCCCTTTTTCAAGGACATGGAGCAAGGTGGTGCGCTTGGATAGCCGGATGGCGATGGCATCGGCCGCACGAACGGCATCGTCCGAGGTGGGCGAGAGGTCGGTGGCGCAGAGGATATCCTTGTCGAACATGGGCGGTAGGGATCATGCGAATGTACCGGGTGCGTTCGATAATCGCACCGCTCCACCGCGAAGTTCTTCTTGCGATATGGAATGCGTGGATGGGATAACGAAGGGCCCCTTATCCGAGGGATGTTCGGTTCAGGGATGCTCCGTCCTCAGGCTTTCAATGCACTGATGTCACACCGTGAGTTGTCCACACGCTCCAAGGTGATCATCTGGTCGCCCTGTGGCAGCTTCCAAACGATGCTCGCGCCTTGGCGGTACCCGATCAAGGCACTGCCAAGCACCGAAAGCACCGAGAGCTTGTTCTGTTTCAGGTCGGCATCGGCGTGCATCACGAGTTGCAGGTCGTTCTTTCGTCCGGCGGGCATGCCCACATCAACGATGCTGCACACGCGCACCACATCGGCGGGCATTTCCTCTTCCTTCCGTACATCGGCATTGTCCAGTTCCTTGTACAGCCGGTCAAGGCTATTGCGCACCTGGATGTCGGGGGCGTTGTGGCCAATGATCCAGGAACGCATCAGTTCCCGTTCCTTTTCAGAGATGATCAATCGGGGGTTTTCCATGGTCAGATGCGTTTGAGTTCGTCAATGATGGTGCGGAGGCTGCTGCGTGCATCTCCGAAGAGCAGGCGGCAGTTCGATCGGTCGAAGAGCAGGTTCATTTCGCCGGAGTAGCCTGCGGCCATGCCACGTTTCAGCACGATGACCTGCTTGGCAGCGTAGGCCCGGATGATGGGCATGCCGTGGATGGAGGAGTTGGGGTCGGTCTCGGCGGCCGGGTTCACCACGTCGTTCGCACCGATCACCAGCACGGCATCGTAGCGGTCCATCACATCATTCACGTCCTCCATGGCCATGATCAGATCGTAGTCCACGTTCGCCTCGGCCAGTAACACGTTCATGTGTCCGGGCATTCTACCCGCCACCGGATGGATGATGTAGTGGACCGTGGCGCCCATGCGTTCGAGCAATACCTGCATCTCCTGGCACACGCCCTGAGCCTGGCTCACGGCCATGCCATAACCAGGGATCACGGCCACCTGCTTGCTGAATGCCAGCAGCGAGGCGGTCTCGGCCGCGCTGATCGGACGGATGTCCTGTTCGCGTTCGCTGGAACCGGCATCCCGTTTGATCACGCCGGCCAGCACGCTCTTGAGGCTGCGGTTCATGGCCTTGCTCATGGCCAGGGTGAGCAGTGATCCCGTAGCGCCCACGAGCACTCCGCCGATCAGCATCACCGTGTCGTGGAAGAACAGGCCGGCAAGCAGGGCGACCACACCATGAAGGGCCACCAGGAAACAGATCAGCACCGGCATGTCCGCGCCACCGATGGGCAGCGTGAACAGGGCGCCGTAGACCAGCGAGAGCACCGCGATGAGGAGCAGCAGGGTGGTGAAGGGCATGATGGGGCCGGGGGCCACCATGTACACCACGAAGAGTGCGACCATGGTCCACAGAAGGACGCGAGCGGCCATGATATGGATCGGCCTGGCCTTCGGGAGTTTCTTGCCCTCCAGTTTGGAATGTGCCACCAAGCTCCCTGTGAAGGCCACCCCGCCGAAGACCGCGCTCAGCAGCAGCAGTCCACCGGTCATGCGCATATCGTCGCCGATCGGGTGCGCGATCCCTTCGATCAAAGCGATCACCACGGCGGCAAGGCCACCGAACCCGTTGAGCATGGCCACGAGTTGGGGCATACCGGTCATGGGGACCCGCATGGCCAGTACACGGCCGATGATTCCCCCTGCGGCCAGCAGGCAGGTCACCAACACGATATTGGGGATCCCGGCGCCAGCTGCCGGCTCGTAGGACTTGACCGTGACACCGATGAGCGCGATCACCACGCTGATCGCGGCCACGGCATTGCCCAGGACGGCCTTGGCGGGGTCGCCCATGAACTTAAGGCCGAGGATCAGACCGATCGTGGCGATGAGGAAAAGGAATTCCATGTGGGGGCTGAACGGGATGAATGCGCTGTGCTGCGGAGGGGGATCGGGGTGGCGGTGTCGCGGCTTACTTGGGTGCCTTCTTCTTGTTCACCTGGAACATGGACAACATGCGATGTGTCACGAAGAAACCACCGGAGATGTTCATCGCGCCCAGGAGCACGGCGATGGATGCGAAGAGCATCACCCAGATCCGATCCGGTGGGGTGCTCATCAGTTGGATAAGGCCGCCGAACAGGATGATCCCGCTGATCGCGTTGGATCCGGACATCAAGGGGGTGTGCAGGACGGCGGGGACGTTCTTGATCACCTCGAAGCCCAGCAGGAGGGCCATGGCGAGGATGAAGAGGCCATCGATGGCGGTGATGTGGTAGGTGAATTCCATGGGGAGGGATCTTGTGGAGAAGGTCGGGCTTCGTGTGGGAACGGAGGTCGGATGGATCGGGGCGTAATGTTAAGCACCCAGGTAACGTGGGTTCACCACCACGCCATCGGCCACCACGCAGGTGCCTTTCAGGATCTCATCCTCGGCATTATCCGCGTTCTTCAATAGATGCTCGATGAATGTGGTGTAGTTGTTCGAGATGAGGAAGGACGTGGAATGGGCGCAGGAACATTCGATCATGGTGGGACCAAGGATGGTCACTTCATTGCGCATCACCACGGTATCGGGCTCGGTCAGCGCGCAGTTACCACCAGTAGCGGCGGCAAGGTCCACGATCACCGCACCCGGTTTCATACTGCGCACCATGTCCTCGGTGATGAGCAAGGGTGCCTTGCGTCCCGGGATCTTGGCGGTGGTGATGATCACATCGGCATGCACGGCTTCCTGGTGGATCACCTGGCGTACGCGCTCCAAGTGTTCAGCGCTCTGCTCCACCGCATACCCACCGGCTTTGCGATCCTCCACAGCGCCTTCCACCTCGATGAAGGTGGCGCCGAGGCTTTCCACCTCGGTGCGCGAAGCGGACCGTACATCGTACGCCCTGACGATCGCGCCCAGTCGACGGCTGGTGGCGATCGCCTGGAGGCCGGCCACGCCTGCGCCCATGATCAGGAAACGTGCAGGTCGTAAGGTGCCACCCGCGCTGGTGATCATCGGTACGGTGGCCAGGGACCTTTCGGCCGAAAGCAGGACGGCCTGGTAGCCGCTGATCGAGGCGACGGAAGAGAGCACGTCCATGGCCTGGGCCAGGGTGGTTCGCGGGATGAGGTCCAGGCTGTACAGGGTGGTGCCCGGTTTCTTGTACGGATCCACCACCGCGCGATCGCTCAGTACATTGAAGAACCCGATGAAGGTCTTCGGAACGCCGAAGTCCTCACCACGATAGTGGCTGTCGTGGCAGAGGATCATGTCACATTCCCGCAGGATGTCGTCGCGATGATCCACCAGGGTGGCACCAGCCTGTTCATACGACGCATCGGTGTATCCAGCGGTGCGACCTGCACCGCGCTGCACGCTTACGCGCAACTGCTTGCTCAGGCGTTGCACCCCGGCCGGGGCCAGTGCGACCAATCGCCGCCGATCACTTTCCTTCAATACTCCCAGGTGTCGCATTTCGGGTCTCTTGTTCTGTTCCATGTCGGGGTCCATACCGTGGTCACGGCGTGGATCGTGTGGCTACCGCCACCGATCCACGCCGGGATCCACTGGGGGATGAGGCGATCACACCCCAGGCTGTACACACTTGATCTTCCTTGGCCTATGGGAAGATGCCACGTTCCTTGTAGGTCTTTTCCAAACGGCGCAAGGCTACGATATAGGCGCTCGTCCGCCAATCGGTCTTGAATTCGTTGGCGGTATCCACCGTGAGGTTGAATGCGGTGTCGATCTTGTCCTGGATCATGCCCAGCACGTCATCGATCTTCCAGATCTCGCTCCGCTTGTTCTGCAACCATTCGTAGTAGCTGCCGATCACCCCACCGCTGTTGCAGAGGATGTCAGGTATGATGGCCACGCCTTTCTTGCGCAGGATCGCCTCGCCCTCCGTATCGGTGGGGCCATTGGCGCCTTCGGCCACCACCATGGCGGTGATACCACCGGCGTTGGCGGCGGTGATCTGGTTGCCCAGGGCGGCTGGTACCACGATATCGCAGTCGATCGCGAAGAACTTATCCGCATCGATGGTCTTGGCGCCGGAGTAACCGGCGATGTTCCGGCCGTTCGCCGCGCTATGATCGTTCAGTGCTTCCGGGTCGATGCCCTTCGGTTCATGGTAGGTGGCTGTGGCATCCTGAACACCAACGAGGATGGCGCCTTCGCGTTGCATGAAGTAGGCGGTCCAGTAGCCCACGTTGCCGAAGCCCTGAACGATGTACCGCATGCCCTTGAGCGACTTGCCGGTGCGTTGTGCCCAGGCACGCAAGGTGGCCACCACGCCGAAGCCCGTGGCTCGGTCGCGCCCTTCGAGGCCACCGGCACCCAACGGTTTGCCGGTGACCACGTGCAGGTTGGCGAAACGTGTGGCCGGCGATTTCGTGCTGCTGAACGTGTCGGCGATCCAGGCCATGATCTGCGGGTTCGTGTTCACGTCCGGAGCAGGGATGTCCAGGTCCGGTCCTATGTTGTCGCCCAGTGCATAGGTGAATCGGCGGGTGATCCGTTCCAACTCGGCTTGCGAGTACAGTTTCGGGTTCAATTGTACGCCGCCTTTGGCTCCGCCGTACGGCAGACCAGCGAGCGCCGTTTTCCAGGTCATCCAGATCGCCAGGGCACGTGCGCTGTCAATATCCACCGTGGCATGGTAGCGCAGACCCCCCTTGTAGGGTCCGAGCGCATTGTTGTGCTGCACCCGATACCCGGTGAACACCTCGATGGTCCCATCGTCGCGCTTCACGGGGAAGTGGACCACGATCTCGCTGTTGGTCTTCGCAAGGATCTTGCGGACGCCGGGGTCGAGACCGAGCGTATCAGCGGCACGCTCGAATTGTGCCATCACCACTTCATACATGCCTTGTTTCGTTACCGGCTTTTCTGTTGTTGCCATCGGTTCGGGTTGTTCATGGTGTTCTCGGTGGAACACGATTCTTTCAGGTTATCTAAGACCGCTGGTCCTCATGCGGCCGCACGAGTTGCAGAGACCATTGGACATGAAGCTGTTACTCGGTGTTGTTGGTAGCGGAAGGTGGGTTGATGCCCTCTTCCGCGGCCCACGCCCCGATCCGCATGGTAGCCATGCCGGGTGGCGGGAACGATGTCCACGGAAGCCGCCTTGTATACGGTCCGTGCTTGCGGAGGTTCACGAGGTGTGTCGGACCATCACTGCCGGACCCACCTGTATGCGCCACGGGAATGGGGCGGACAGCACGTGGGCAGATCATATTCCGGATCATTGGGTATGATGGAATGTCGTCAGAACCGGGGCGAAGGTAAGGCCCGCTGCGCGATCACGTCCAAACCTGTGGGTGTGGACCATCCGAACGGGATCCGCTGGCCGGCCAGGCATGGGACGAAGGCCAAGGACGGAGAGGGCCTCCGGAGCTCCTTTTTCGGAAAGCCACAACCGGGGTCGACCCATTGAGCCCAGGTTACGGGCCTATTCCCGCATCATGGCCAGTACCTTCTCGACCACGTCCTCCACATTCGGTTTGGAGAAGTAGTCCCCATCGCTGCCATAGGCCGGGCGATGGGCTTTCGCAGTGAGCGTGGCCGGAGCGGCATCCAGGTGCCGGTACCCGGCTTGCACCTCCAGGATCCGTTGCAGGATGTAGGCGCTGGCCCCACCGGGTACATCCTCGTCCACCACGAGCAGGCGGTTGGTCTTCTCCACGCTGCGTACGATGCGGTGTTCGCGGTCGAAGGGAAGAAGCGTACGTGCATCGATCAGTTCCACGGAGATGCCCATCGGGTCGAGGATCTCGGCGGCCTTGTCGCAGATGTGGAAAGTGGACCCGTAGGAGACCAGGGTGAGGTCCCGGCCTTCGCGGACCACTTCGGGAATGCCGATGGGCACGGTGAATTCGCCCAGGTTGGCCGGAGACCGCTCTTTGCTCCGATAGCCGTTGAGGCACTCGATCACCAACGCCGGCTCGTCGCTCTGGAGCAGGGTGTTGTAGAATCCGGCGGCCTGCTGCATGTTGCGGGGCACACACACCACCACCCCCCGCACACTGTTCACGATCATGCCCATGGGGCTGCCGCTGTGCCACACACCTTCAAGCCGATGGCCGCGGGTGCGGATGATGAGCGGGCATTTCTGGCCGCCCTTGGTGCGCCAATGCACGGTGGCGAGGTCGTCGCTCATGCCTTGGAGGCAGTATAGCAGGTAGTCCAGGTACTGGATCTCGGCCACGGGTCGCAGGCCGCGCAAGGCCATGCCGATCCCCTGGCCGAGAATGGTCGCTTCGCGGATCCCCACATCGCTCACGCGCAGCTCGCCGAAGCGGGTCTGCATGCCTTCCAGGCCCTGGTTCACATCGCCGATCTTCCCGGTATCCTCACCGAAGGTGAGCAGCAGCGGCTCCTTCTCGAAGAGCGCGGCGAAATTGTCGCGGATGATGAGCCGGCCATCGACCATCTCATCGCTGGTGTATTCAACCGGTACCTCCGGTACATGGAGACAGCTTCTGCTGCTTTCGCTATACAGGTGACTGCCGTAACGATCGGCGTTCAGGTCCAGTTGCTGGTCGATCCATGCGCGCAGGGCGCTGGTGTCGGCGTTATCGGCGACTTGAACCGCACGGCGGGCGGCGCTGACCACTTCCTTGCGACCCGGATCGATGGAACTGCGGAGCTCACGGGCAATGGTGGACGCCCCATCGTGGCCAAGGCCCTCGATCATGCGGGCGGCATCGTCCAGTTCTTCCTTGATGGGGGCACCGTATGCGGCCCAGGCGGCCTTCTGCGCGGCACGTACATCGATCTTCGCCTGTTTCTCGATGGCCTCAAGGTCCGCAATGTTCGCAATGGCCTCGCCACCGGGCCTGAAGCTGAGGATCCACTGGCGGAATTTGACGATGCAATCGAATTCCTTGTACCAATCGAGCAAGGCGTGGGACTTGTACCGCTCGTGGCTACCACTGGTGCTGTGGCCCTGTGGCTGGGTCACTTCCTCCACATGGATCAGGCAGGGCACGTGGTCCTCCCGGCAACGCGCGATGGCCTCTTCGTACACGCGGTTCAGGGAAGCGTAATCCCAAGCCTTGGTCCGGTGGATGCGGATCCCATTGGTTCCTTCCTCCTTCTGGAAACCCTGCAGGAGGGTGCTGATGCTACCCTTGGTGGTCTGGTGGTCCTTGCTCACGCTGATCCCCCAGCCATCGTCCCAAACGCTCATCGCCAGGGGCACTTGTAGGACACCGGCGGCATTCATCGTTTCCCAGAAATGGCCTTCGCTGGTGCTCGCATCGCCAATGGTGCCGAAGGCGACCTCGTTGCCCAGGTCGCTCAGGTGCGTGTGCCCGTGCAGGTCCTTGTTCCTCCGGAAGACCTTGCTGGCCTGGGCGAGGCCCAGGAGGCGCGGCATCTGCCCTGCGGTGGGGCTGATGTCGGGGGAGGAGTTGTATTGCTGGGTAAGATCCTTCCAATTCCCCAAGCCATCGAGGCTGCGGGTGGCGAAGTGGCCGTTCATCTGCCGGCCCGCGCTCGCTGGTTCGTGGGCCACATCGGCGTGGGCGTATAGCTGTGCGAACCACTGTTGCACGGTGAGCTCGCCGATCGCGAACATGAAGGTCATGTCCCGGTAGTAGCCACTGCGCCAATCGCCATGGCGGAACTGCTTGGCCATGCACACCTGTGCCAGCTCCTTGCCGTCGCCGAATATGCCGAACTTGGCTTTTCCCGTAAGCACTTCCTTACGACCCAGCAGGCTGGCTTCGCGGCTTTCGACCACGATGCGGAAATCGCGCAGGATCTCCTCACGGACCTCGTCCAAGGTCATTCCTACATCGGCTTGGGCGGACTTGTTCAGGCTCATCGGCACTTTCCGGGTAAGTTCCAAAGGTAGCACAGGCGGCCTTTCCGGGTGGTTCGAACCGATCGGAGGTGGGTGCGCCATCGTTATTGGGCCATGGATGCGGTGCTGATCCCCTTGGTCCTTGACGCTTATGGGTGAATGTGTACCAGGGATCCTGCTATGCCCCGCTCTCCCTTGCGCTCCACGACCACGGCCATTGCACAGCCCGGTTCTTTGGCGCCACGACCCATTCCCGGTGTTGCTGCCACAGTTGGCCTCGGAGCCTTGCGCCGGTCCATGTCCGGTGAACACGGTATGCCGCGCCGGGATCGCCTATGGAATGGCCTTGCGCCGGATCAGCCGTTGGCCAGCTTCTCCAGTTTCACCCGGTCGACGATCAGGATACTGCGGCCCTGGGTCTCGATGAGACCCTCGGACTTCAGGTCCGTGAGGCAGCGGATCAGCGACTCGGTGGCCGTGCCCACGATGGCAGCGAGGTCCTCCCGGCTGATGTTCAGCCCCAGGTCGGCACCTGCGGCATAGCGCGCATGTACACGTAGCAGGGCTTGGGCCACCCGCTGCCGTACGCTGGAATAGGCGAGCTGCAGCAGGTGCTCCTCGCGTTCCCGCACATCGCCGGCGAGCATCTTGATGAAACGGATGCTCACATCGCGGTCCTTGTAAAGCAGTGCAAGCAGGTCCTCGCGAGGGATAAGGGCCACCTCGGTGTCCTCCAAGGCTTCCGCCGTCTCCAGTGCGTAGCCACTTTCAAGGAGTCCCATGTAGCCGACAAGGTCGCCTTCACCGTGGAGACCGGTCACGAACTCCTTGCCATCGTTGTTGATCTTGAAGGTCCTGAGCTTCCCCTTGCTGATGCACGGTACTTGGCGCAGTTCATCCCCTTCGTGGAAGAGTACCTCCTTCTTCTTCACGGTCCGGATCTTCCGATCCCGGCCCAGGTCCTTGAGCAGGTCCATGGAACGGGCCTGGTCCATGAATTTGTTGAAGCCGGCGAATCCCTTGTCGAAGCCTTTGCGGAAAAGGTCACTGCGTCGCAGCCGCCCTTCCACCGCATTGAGCAGTTCCCCCTCCTCGTAGGGTTTGGTGAGGTAGTCATCGGCCCCCAGCTCCATGCCCTTGCGCACATCGACGCGTTCGGCCTTCGCGCTCAGGAAAATGAACGGGAGTTCCGCTGTGGCCGGATCGCGACCGAGCATGTGGAGCACACCGTACCCGTCCAGTTCGGGCATCATGATGTCGCATAGGACCAGGTCGGGGATGTGTAGGCGTGCTTCTTCCACACCTCGCCGTCCGTTCTCCGCCTTGATCACGCGGTAATTGGCCAGTTCGAGGATCTCGGCGGTGTTCTCGCGCATGTCCGCATCGTCTTCGATCAGAAGGATCGTCTTCATGTATCGGATAGTGTTCGTGGGAGATCCACGGTGAATAGGGTGTGGCCCGGGGCACTTATGAAAGAGATCGAACCGTGCATCAGGTCGAGGTAACGTTTCACAAGGTTCAGTCCAAGTCCCGTGCCTTGGATGGTGACGGCATTGCTTCCACGGAAGAACCGCTCGAACAGATGTTGCTGGTCTTCCACTGGGATACCGATGCCCTCGTCACTGACCGTGATCCGAAGTCGTCCATCGGCGATGCCGGTGTGCAACTGTACGTGTTTGCCTTTTGGAGAGTACTTCACGGCATTGGTCACCAGGTTGGTGATCACGTTGCTGAGCATCTGGCGATCGAGCGTCACGATCCGGTCCGCCCCTTCGTGCTCGTAATCGATCCGCTGGCCGCTCTTGGTGTGTGCTCGCAGTTCCTCGATCATTTCGATGCAAAGATGAACGACATCGAACTCGGTCGGTTGGCAGGGGATGTCGCCTTGTTCGATCCGCTCCAGGGAGAGGAATTCGTTCAGCATGGCCGTCATCTCACGCACCTTGGATTTTATCCGGTCCACATGTTTGTCCACACGGGCGTCCGCTGCCTCCAGTGAGTACCGTGCGATCAGGTCCACACTGCTCATGATGGTGCTCAATGGCGTTCGGAACTCATGGCTGGCCATGGCCACGAACCGGCTTTTGAGCGCGTTCAGTTCACGTTCCTTGTCAAGAGCCTCCCGTACGCTTTTCTCCGCCTCCCTGAGTTTGGCGGTCCGCTCCTCCACACGACGCTCCAGCTCCTGGTTCGTATGGTGCAAGGCCACTTCGGCTTCTCTTCGCAACGTGATGTCCGTTACCAGGCCCATCACATACCGTGTGCCGTCCACCATGAAGTGGTTCAGGCTCACCTCCACCGGGAATACGGATCCATCCTTGCGCTTACCGGAAAGGTCCATGCCGATACCCATGGACCGACGCACCGGGTGGGCGTTGTAGTTGGTGCGGTGCTCCTCATGTTTACCACGCGCGGCATCGGGAAGCAGGAGTTCGATCCGTTGCCCAACGAGTTCATCCGCCGCATAGCCGAACATCGTGTTCAACCTGGGGTTGTTCATGAGGATGGCGCCGGTGGCGTCCACCACCACAAGGCCCTCTCCGGCCGTAACGAAGAGCATCTCGCAGATCCGCGATACATCCGCTGGCTTGAAAGGTTGTTCCGCGTCCTCGGCCATGGTGGCAAGGTAATGCGCACGTTCCACCATCGCTCATCGAGGTGGGCCAGCGGTGGCCACGTGCGTGGCGCCGGTGCCCTCGTCGTACACCCTCCACTGGCTCATGGCCGGGGCATACAGGTTCAGGGTGATGGTGCGGCCGGGTCCGGGTGCGATGAAACGATGGATGGAGTCCTCCTTGGTGAGGGTCCCCATGCGACCGGTCGATAGTCGGGATGCGCTCTCCACTACCGGTCCATCATTCGCGGTCATGCGGAAACGCTCCTCGATCACTTCGCCCATCACCGGATGGATCCAGGCCATTGCGCTGTCGTAATCATGGATACTGGTACACTGCCCTGGCTCGAAGCAGATCACAAGTAGTTCGAACCGATGATTGCGTAGGACACAGGTCCTTGTGTAGTGGCGTTGGTTCCAGCGGAGATAGGGGAGCAGATCCTGGCTGGGTATGGTATAGCGGGAAAGGATGGAGCCGAATCGTTGCGGGTCCGGTTCACGCAATAATTCACGCACAAGTTCGCCGATGCTCGCGATCGGCGCATGCGACGTGGAGGAAGGTCCGGTGGACATGGCCCACAAACCTACCGGGGTGCCCAGCGGCGGCTCCTGACGAACGTCAGTCCATCAGGAGGCGTGGCCGATGGTCCGTCAACCGACCGCACTACCTTGCGATCATGTTCAATGAGGCGGCCCTTCAGCAGGCATTCGACCAAGTGGCGGTGCAGAAGTATGTTAAGGCGGATACGGAGATCATGGCTGTCGGCGATACGATCACCTGGATCCCGATCGTCCGGAAAGGCAGTTTGCGGATCCTGGCCCAGGATGGCGAAGGACGGGAACGCTACCTCTATCACATCCTACCCGGCGAAACCTGTGCCACCTCGCTCACCTGCTGTGTGAGTTCGCGGGTGAGCAGTGTGCGGGCCGTGGTGGAGGAGGATGCCGAACTGTTGATGATCCCCGTGCGCTATGTGGATGAGTGGATGGTGTATCCCGAATGGCGGAAGTACGTGAATGAGGTACAGGCCCAGCGCTTCCAGGAATTATTGGAAGCCTTCGAGGTGGTGGCTTTCCGCAAGTTGGATGAGCAGATCTGGAATTACCTGATGAAACGATCACAGGCCACGGGAGAGAGCACCTTGCGTCTCACCCATCAGCAGATCGCCGATGAACTGGTCTCACCGCGTGAGGTGATCACACGTTTGTTACAACAGCTACGCACCCGTGGCCTGGTGACCTTGGGTCGTGGCCTTGTGGAATTGCATCCGGAGGCGATGGATGCAAGGGGACGGGTCTGACGGCCGATGTGGCGGTCACTTCACCACCGGGGCGCCGGCCTTCTTCCAGGCTGACATGCCACCGTCGAGGTCCTTCACATCCTTGAACCCCATTTCGCGCAACAGCTCGCGGGCCTCCTCGCTCCGGCCCCCAGCTGCGCAATACAACCGCACGGGTCTGGTCTTGTCCAGCTTCGCCACGCGCTCCTTGAAATCATCGTCGAACCAATCGATGTGCGAGGCCCCCTCGATATGACCGGTGCCCCACTCCTGCGGGGTGCGCACATCCACCAGTTGCACGGTGTTCTGCTGCTGAATTTCCTTGCGCAGGGTGGCCACATCCACGACGTTGCCCGTTTGTGCCTGGCAGCAGGTGAGCAGAAGAGCGAAGGAGAGGGTGGGGAGGAGGTGTGTCAGGCGCATGGTTCGGTCTCAGGGTTTAATGGAGGGGAGAGGTCGTGGGGCCGGACCCGAAGTGAAGGCTGGTCCCGATCTCGTGGGTGGTCAAAGATGGGGCAGCATGGCCTCTTTGAGCTGGGCCGCGTTCACTACGCCGGAGCGGCGCCACACGGGCTGGCCGTTCTTGAAGATGATCAGTGTGGGCACGCCGCGCACCTGATAGGTCGCTGCAGCGCCTGGGTTCTTGTCCACATCCACCTTGATCACGGTGGCTTGTTCCCCCACCATGGCCTTCAATTCGTTGAGAATGGGAGGCATCATCCGGCAGGGGCCACACCACTCGGCGAAGAAGTCCACCAGCACGGGTTTGTCACCGGCGATCAGTTCCTGGAAGGTCGTTGGCTTGTCCATGGTCATTTCACCTCTTCGTATGCAACGTTCGTACCATCCTTCGGTAAGGTGGTGTGTTCACTGGCCGAGCAATTGGCGCCGCAACAACCGACATTGAAGATGGCCTGTATGCCGAAGAAGGCGGCGGCCACATAAGCCACCCCATCTCCGTTGTTGAAGCCCGCCATCAGGAAGGCGATGGCCAGCCCCAGCCGGACCCAGCGCATCCAATTCCAGTTGGTGAGCAAGGTCGCCATCACCCTTTCAATTGTTGGACACTGGTCCACGGCCCGCCGTTGTACGCTTCGAACCCCTGTTTCCTAAGGATGCTCTCGGCCATTCCGCTGCGTGCACCGCTCTTGCAGCAGGTGATCACCGGTTTGTTCTTCGGCACCCTGGACAAGGAGCGTTCCAGTTGGTCCAGCGGCAGGTTCACCGCACCTTTCACATGGCCTTGTGCGAATTCGGCCGGTGTGCGTACATCGAGGATGGTGGCACCTTGTTGAAGGATCGCGGTGAGGTCCACCTTGGGGCCGAGGCCGAACAGTGAGCGAAGCATTGGGAGTTGCGTTCTTTTGGTTTGTTGGTCGTGTGAACGAAGGAGATGAATGGGTCACACCTTCACCTCCTCCTTTGTGTTCCGGGATCTCTTGAACGAGTTGAATGACAAGCCGCCCAGGAGGGCGCCGTATAGGGTGCTGTTCACCGGACTGCCGGTGATGGTGCAGCCATTGACGCAGCCCCACTGATACCAGTAGAACCAGCCAGCGGCAGCACCGATCGCCACCCCCACCAACGTGATGATCCAGGTGCGTTTCATGTCAGGCTTTCCGTGTGCGGATACCGAAGAGCGTGTACAGCGGACAGAAGCTCACGAAGCTGGTGAGCACGAATACCAAGGCCAGCACCAATAGCACGATGCCCACTGCCCCGTTCAGGACACCGGTGAAGTAGAGGACGCCGATGGCGAGGGCAGCGATGATCCGCAGGATCCGGTCGGTCCGACCCATGTTCGGTTTCATGTGGTGGTGGGTTTCTTGCTCGCAAAGGTCGGTCGTTGTCGTGTGGTGTAACGTGAGGAAGGTCACCGAACACCGCTTCCGTGACGATCGTCACCGGCCTCACCGCTCCTGACCCGACCTTTGTGCCATGGAAACCACGAATCCCATGCCGCGCATCGGCGATCAGGCCCCCGATTTCGATGCGATCACCACACATGGCCCGCTGAAGTTCAGCGAATACATCAAAGGAAGCTGGGCCATTCTCTTCAGCCATCCGGCCGATTTCACCCCGGTTTGCACCACCGAGCTCAGCGGCTTCGCACAGCAGAAGGAGTGGTTCGCCAAGCGCAACACCAAGCTGATCGGCGAGAGCATCGATAGCATCCATAGCCACGTGGCATGGGTACAGGCCGTGCGCGAGAAGACCGGTGTGTACATGGATTTCCCCATCATCGCCGACATCGACATGAAGGTGGCCCGACTCTACGGCATGCTGCACGACAACGCCAGCAGCACGGCTTCCGTGCGTGCCGTTTTCTTCATCGACCCCAAGGGCATCATCCGCTTGATCATGTACTACCCGCTCAATGTGGGCCGCAACATGGACGAGATCATGCGCGTGCTCGAAGCCATGCAGACCGCCGATGCCAACGGCTGCGCCATGCCACTGAACTGGAAGAAAGGGGAGAAGGTGATCGTGCCACCGCCCAAGACCCTCAAGGAACTCGATGCCCGACTTGAGGAGAAGAACATCGAACTCGTCGATTTCTACCTCGCGAAGAAGGAACTGGCCTGACCGGCCCGCCAGCATGTGCGAAGGGCTCCTCAAGGAGCCTTTCGTCGTTCAGAAGGGTATGATGGTCATATACCGGGTCACGAAGTCCGGTTCGCTTCGAGCAAGGATGAACAGAGGCGAAAAGGTGCGAGCGTGCGACGCTGACATCACGTCGTCATGAAAGCAGAACGCGGTGGAAAGAGCCTTCGCCGGAGCGAACAGAGCATGGCTGGTCCTCTCACCCGCGCCCGCTCCATGCACCAACCATGCCACTACGCCGTAATACCATTTCGCAGTAAGGGATGGTCCAAGGATGCGCTGCGATCTTTTCGCAGTGCGATACGACGGGATCGTTGTGTAGCGGGGACTACGGAACGAGCCCGGCGGTGAAGCAATGCGGAAAAAGGGCAAGCAGAACGGGCCATACCTTACTGCGGGATGGTATACCTTCACCCCATGGACCTGGACAGCCTCCACCGCATCGGCAAGCTCGGTAAGCCCTGGGGCCACCAAGGCGAGCTCACGGTGCATCTGGAGGATGTTGACCTGGACGACCTGCTCCACGCCGGTTCGCTCTTCGTGGACATCGAAGGCCAGAAAGTGCCCTTCTTCTTCACCCAACTGCACGACAAGGGCCGCGACATCCTGGTGAAATTCGACGACTTCCACGACCCGCAGAGCGCGTCGATCCTCGTGGGCCGCGACATTTATGCACCGCCCGGACTACTCGCGGATGGCAGCGAAGAGAGCTGGGACCCTGAGGAGTTCATCGGTATGATCGTGCGCGACGAGGAGCACGGCGACCTCGGCGAGGTGACCGGGATAGAAGGCACGGCGAAGAACCCGGTACTGGTGATCCTGCATGGCGTGGAGGAGGTGATGGTGCCGCTCGCCGAAGAGATGATCCAGGGGATCGACCCGGAGACCAATACGCTCCTGGTGCGAACACCACCGGGGCTGGTGGACCTGTACAGGGGCTGAAGCGTATGCCCAAACCCTCCTTCCGTTTCAAGCAGTTCACCATCCGGCAGGACCGATGCGCCCTGAAGGTGGGCACCGATGGCGTGCTGTTCGGAGCCTGGGTGAACTACGGCGGTGCCCAACGCATCCTCGACATCGGAACGGGGACCGGTGTCCTTGCCTTGATCGCCGCGCAACGCGCACCGCGGGCCACGGTGGATGCGGTGGAGATCGACGATGCCGCAGCGGAGCAGGCCGCCGAGAACGCCGCCGCCAGTCCGTGGTCCGTTCGTGTACGTGTTCATCGCATGGACGTGCGCCGCATGAACGCCAGCGAGCCCTTCGATCTCATCATCTGCAATCCGCCCTACTACGCGGGCTATTCCACCGCTGCGGATGAGCGCATGGGCCTTGCCAAGCACAGCGATGAACTCCTGTTCGATGAACTGACAGCGGCTGTGGGCCGACTGTTGGCACCTCATGGGCGCTTCGCGTTGATCATCCCGATGAACCGGGAAAAAGCCTTCATCGCGGAAGCCGGGCACAGGTCGCTGTTCCCGATCCGCCGGTGTGTGGTGAGATACGTTGCCCACCGCCCCGCGAAACGGGTACTGCTTGAACTCGATAGGACCGGAGGGGAAGTGAAGGAAGAGGAACTCACGGTCGAGGCCACAGGGCCGTTCGACTACACGCCTGAATACCGTGGGATGATCAGCGACCTGATGTTGAACCTATAAGCGCACCTCGAAGAACCTCGTTCTCGCGGGATCGTCGCTTCGCGCCGACCCTCGGGCACGGCTCCCTTTTATACCATCTACGCATTCAATATCGGCCGATCTGCTTGCCCTCTTTCCGGATGACTTCTCCGCGGAAGAGGTTCCGTAGGCCCCGCTACGCAACCTGTTCCGCGTATCGTCCTCTGAAAAGATCGCGGCGCATCTCTTGGCCGACCTTGAATGCGTAAATGGTATTACAGCCGCACTTCGTTGCCCCTCGGTCGGATACATCGTTCCAGTATCCCCTCTTCGTCACGCCTCGTTCGGCTGCAGAATGAAGCCATGTGTCATCAATTCGAGGTCCTTCGAGGGGTACCCTTATGCCTCCACCTCCTCCTCCGTGAACCGTATACCGTGCTGTTCAAGCTCCTCCAGGATCGGCCCGTAGATCACCGGTTTCAAGGGCAGAAGCACCCCGCGTTCCTGGATCGTGCCGTTCAGCAGGTGCTTGCAGGCCATGGCGATGGGTAATCCCACCGTGCGGGCCATGGCCGTGTGCAACCGGTCCTCGCCGATCACGCCCAGCGAGGCATGGATGGCCTGGTGCTGACCTTCCACCGCATACCGGAACCGGTGCCACATCACCACCATGTCCTTGTCGTTCACGCCCAGTTTCCACTTCTGTTCGAGCAGGTGTTGCAGGGTAGCGGCAGGCGACTTCCCCGTCACACCGATCGGGCTGTTGGAGAAGAGGCCGAGCCAGTCCAGTTTGCGCATCACCTCACCATCCTCCTTCAAGCCGAGGTACCGGGCCAGGTTGCCCCGGGTGCCGCACTCCTGGCAATGGGGCAGAAAGGCATCCAGGTAGGCGCTCCAGCTCGCTTTCTCCGGCAGTTCCATGGCGAAGCCATCCTCCGTGCAGCCGAGTTGGACGAACGTGTTCCAGGCCTCACAATACCCCGCCTTGCGCAAGGTGCCGCGCAACAGGGTGGGGATCTCATCCAACCCGTAGTGCGAACGGTACTTCAACGAGTCCCGATTGGCGTAACCGTCGAATGCACCGAAGCCCTCCACCTCCACCCGAACGGTCTGCCTGAACAACTGGTGGTAGGGGATGTACTTCGTCTCCCCGTCGCGGATGTATTTCGCCGCGCCACCCTGGCCCGCCAGCACCACGTTCCGCGGATTCCAACTGAACTTGTAGCCCCAGGGATTATCATCGCTCTCCGGAGCCACCAGCCCACCGCAGTAGCTCTCGAAAGCCTCCATCCGTCCTCCTTCGGCCCGGATGCGGTCCAGGATCCGCATGGCGCTCATGTGGTCGATACCCGGATCCAAACCCATCTCGTTCAGCACCGTGAGCCCCGCCGCCTTGAAGTCAGCGTCCATGGGCCACAAGGCATCCGGCACGTAGCTCGGTGTGATCACGTGTTTCTTCAGCGAAAGGCAGTCCTTGAGCACGTCCAGGTGCATGAACGCCGGCAGCATGCTGATCACCACATCATGTTTGGCGATCAGTGCGGCACGTGCCCCGGCGTCGGTGGCATCCAACGCGAACCCGGTGGCCACGGACGGCCCCTCGGCCACCAACATCGCCGCGTGGGAGGGGTCCTTATCGGCCACCGTGATGCGCCATGCCTGCGCCGCTGCGTGCTTGATCAGGTACTGGATCAGCGAAGCGGCCGAACGGCCCGCACCAAGGATGAGGATGCTACGCATGGTGGAATGGGAGTGGGCCCAAAGATGCGAAACCATGCCGGAGCCGCGACCCGCGCACGTTCCAGGATGACCCACACGTTTTGGCACAGCGCTTGCCTGCCTTGGCCCAACGTCTAACTTCGCAACCCACTCGAACCACCATGAAACGTCTACTCTCCGCCGTATCCATCAGCCTGCTGTCACTGGCCATCCAGGCCCAGACCTCGGACCTGGTCGTTTTCTCCGATGATGGTACCAAGTTCACCCTGATCGTCGATGGCGACGTGAAGAATGAGGCCCCGGCCACCCGTGTGGTCGCCACCGGTATCCGCACCGAAACCCCGGTCATGATGGTGAAATTCGAGGATGCTTCCATCCCGCCGCTGAAACAGAGCGGGTATCTGGAAATGGGAAAGGAGTACACCATGATGCTCACCCTGAACAAGAAGGGTGCGCGGGTGTTCCGGATGACAGGCGTGGCCGAACTGGGCACCACCGCCCGAACTGAACCGGAGAAACCGGCCGAACCAGCGTTCCTCGATGACACGCCTTCCACGACCGTGGTGCAGGAAACGAACGTGCCTGGTGGCCAGGTGACCACCACTACCACCGTGGTGGAGGAGGGAGACCCCATGATGAATGACGAGAACGTGAACGTTACCATGGGTGTGAACGGTGTGAACTTCAACCTGAACGTGAACACCGGCACCACCACCGGTACCACCACGACCACCACCACACGCACCACCACCACCACCACGCAGACCAGCACCCCTGTGCGCCCGATCATCGATACCAAGCCGAAGCCCGCCGAGCCGGAAGTGTACTCCATGCCGGGTTATACCGGACGTGTGGGTTGCGCATGGCCCATGAGCACCACCGAGTTCGCCGATGTGAAGAAGAGCATCGAGGCCAAGAGCTTCGAGGATAGCAAGATGACCCTGGCCAAACAGGTGGGTAGCAACCGCTGCTTCACCGTGGATCAGGTGAAGGGTCTGATGGCCCTGTTCAGCTTCGAGGATAGCCGACTGGACATCGCCAAGTTCGCCTACGACCGCACCTTCGACATCGACAACTACTACCAGGTGAACGATGCCTTCACCTTCGAGAGTTCCATTGACGACCTGAACAGCTATATCCAGTCGCGCTAAGGGCTGGCACGTCGGCCACCACCGACAGACCTCCATGTCACGCTTCACCCATATCCTGGCCTTCGGTGCCGTTGCGCTCCTGCTTGGCGCGTGCTCCGGGTCCAAGGCCTTCTCCAAACGGGGCGACAAACTCGACCAGGCCGGCCTATATGCCGAAGCGGCCGAGATGTACCTGCAGGCTGCACAGCGCAATGCCAAGAACGTGGATGCCAAGATCGGGCTGAAGAAGACCGGACAGATGCTCCTGAACGACAAGCTGAGCGCCTTCTTCAAGCAGATGGCCATGGGCGACAAGCGCGCCGATGCAGTGGCCGCCTACCTCGATGCGAAAGCATACGTGGACCGGGTCGCCTATACCGGAGTGGTCCTGGAGATCCCCGATCACTACAGGACCGACTTCGAGAAGGTCAAGGCCGAACACCTGGTGGACCTGTACACCGAGGGGCAGGCCCTTTATGAGAAGGAGGATTTCGCAGCGGCCGAGAAGGTCTTCGCGAAGATCACCAAACTGGAACCGGGCTACAAGGATGCGAAGAGCCTGCAGGACGTGGCCTACCTTGAACCGCTGTACCGCACCGGTAGGAACGAGTTGGAGAGCGGCAACTACCGCAAGGCCTATGCGGCCCTCACCCGGGTGATGGACAAGAACAGCGCCTACAAGGATTCCAACACCCTGCGGCAGGAGGCGCTGACCAAGGGCCAGTTCAATATGGCCGTCATGCCCTTCACCACCGACCGCGCTCAAAGCGCCCTGGCCGGCAAGGTGCAGGCCCATGCCATCACCGCGCTGATCGAGGTGAAGGACCCCTTCCTGAAAGTGGTGGACCGCGAGAACCTGGACCGGATCCTGGAGGAACAGCGACTGAGCCTGAGCGGTGTGGTGGATGAGCAGACCGCCGTGCGCGTGGGCAACCTTATGGGGGCACAAGCGGTGCTAATGGGCGATGTGGTCGGCTTCCAGGAAGTGCCTGGCCAACTCCGGCGCAGCACCAAGGAAGGCTATGAGGCCTACAAGGTGCAACAATTGAACAAGGAGACCGGCGAGAAATACTTCGTGACCCGGTACAAGCCCGTGTACTACACCGAATACTACCAGGAGAACAAGGTGGTGCTCTCGCTCAATTATCGGGTGGTCTCCCTGGAGACCGGTGAGGTCCTCCTGAGCAAGGTGGTCGAGAAGCTGGCCGAGGACCACGCCTACTATGCCAGCTACGATGGCAACAAGGACCAGCTCCTTCCCAAACTGAACGGCAATGTGGACCTGCGGGACAACGCCCGCCGCGAGATGCGCAGCCTCCTGAACGCACCCCGTGAGGTGAAACCCGTGGCCACCCTGTTGAACGAGGTGCTTCGCTCATCCAGTTCGTCCATGGCCAGTGCGGTCCGCGACGAGGTAACCGCCAAACTGCCATGAGGCACCTCTTCCGGTTCCTACCTGTACTCCTGCTTCTCGCCTGCCGTGGTGGGAAGGGAACGGTGTCCACACCTGTTGTTGAGCAGCCTACCGCGCAACGCCCCGCTTGGGTGGGGGCAAGGCCCGTGGCCGACGGGTATTACATCGGGATCGGCATGGCCAACAAGAACCGGCCCGATGTGCTGGAGACCGCCAAGAAGAACGCCCTGAACGACCTGGCGAGCGAGATCAGCGTGAAGGTGGAAGGCAACAGTCTGCTCTACACCCTGGATCGCAAGAACCAGTTCGACGAATCCTTCACCAGCAGCATACGCACCAGCAGCAACGAGCAACTGGAGGGTTTCGAACTGGTGGAGAGCTGGGAGGACCCCAATGAATACTGGACCTATTACCGGCTCTCCAAAGCGGAGCATGCCCGGATCAAGGCCGAGAAGAAGGCCGGTGCCATACGCAACGCCTTGGACCTGCATGCGCGGAGCAAGCAGAGCATCGGTGCGGGCGATCTGCGCACCGCCTTCGACCAGGAACTGCGGGCGCTGGTGGCCATGAAGGACCATTGGGGCGAGAACGATGCCGTGGAATTGGATGGGCGACAGGTGCAACTCGTGAACGAACTCTACGCCGAACTACAGGCCCTGACCAGTAACGTGCGTCTTAGCGTGCTGCCCGAACGTTGTGAACTGGATTTCGGCAATGGCTTCAAACGCGAATTGCTGATCAACGCCACCTATGCCAATGGCAAGGGGGGGCGGGACCTGGTGCAACTGCCCTTGTTCATCAGCTATCCGGGCACCGGAGGCAAGGTCACCGAGATGCGCAACACCGATACCGAAGGCCGCGCCCGCACGGCGGTGCAACGGGTGGATCCCAGTGCCGAAAAGCTGGAGGTCCTGGTGAGGTTCCATCTGGATGAACTGGTGGGCCGCGAGATGGACCGCACCCTGGTGAATGCTCTGGTCAACGGCCTTACCGTGCCCGAAGTGCATGTACCCATCGATATGCGCATGCCGCGTGTGCTCATGCGGGCCAAGGAGACCAACCTGGGTGTTCCCGTCACCGATGCAGGGGTGGCCCTCGTGGTGCGGGAGGAACTCACCTCCAAGGGCTTCCGCTTCGTGGAGCGCGAAAGCGATGCGGACCTGCTCCTGGAGCTGAACGCCCATACCCGCCAGGGCGGCGAATCGCAGGGTTTCCATACCGCCTTCGTGGATGTGAGTTATACCTTCCGCGACCGCCGAACCCAGGAAATGGTCTTCCAAGGCGGCAAACAGGGTGTGAAAGGTGTGCAACTCACCTACGAGAAGGCCGGCCTCGAAAGCTTCAAGAAGGCCATCCCCGACATCAGGAAGGATCTTGTGCCGGGCATCATGAACGCTTTTAATTGAGGAATGACGGCCTTTTGCGAAGTTTGGCACGGATCTGGAAAAGCATAGCCCAATAGAACAACCACCACCGGCACGGCCGGTCACAAGAACAACGACCATGAGAACCTCGACATCGAACCTCTCCCTTCCGGTACTGATGACCGCCCTGGTACTTGCCGGTGGCCTGTCCGCTTGTAAAAAGAAAAAGGCCACCGTGGCCACGCCGAACCCGACCGGCGAGACCGAGGTCGCCGTGCTCTGCTCCGGCCCCGAATTCTTCACCAACGACAAGGTGTTCCGTGCGAACAACCTGGGTGAGAGCATGGACCAGGCCACCTCCAAGAAGAAAGCCCTGGCCAACGCCCGCGCCGACCTGGCCAGCGCCATCAACACCCAGCTCAAGGGCGTGATCGACAACTACGTGAACAGCCGCGAGCTCAACAACAAGGAGGAAGTGGCCGAGCGCTTCGAGGGCCTGACCCGCGAAGTGGTGGACCAAAAGCTCACCGGCACCAAGACCATCTGCGAAAAGGTGATGAAGGTGAATGCCACCGGTAACTTCAAGACTTACGTGGCCATCGAACTCAGCGCACAGGACCTCCTGGCCGCCTACAACGAGCGCCTGAGCAGCGACGAGCGCCTGCGCATCGACTACGACTACGAGAAGTTCAAGGAGACCTTCGAGGCCGAGATGAACAAGCTGAAGTGATCCTTCGATAACCATCCAGGAATGACCCCGGTGCCCACACCGGGGTCATTTCATTTCTGATCCATTGGGTATCACTCCCTCAACCTTCGCACGCTCTCCAGAGGCAAGTGGGGCTTATACCAATAACGCATTCAAGATCGGCCAAGGGATGCGCCGCGATCTTTTCGGAGGACGATACGCAGAACAGGTTGCGTAGCGGGGCCTACGGAACCTGGTCTGCGGAGAAGACCTCCGGAAAGAGGGCAAGTGGATCGGCCGATATTGAATGCGTAGATGGTATTACATCCGCACGGGTCCTCTTCAGCCGGTTACACCTGATCGATGTGGGGGGCAACACGAATGCTACTCAGACGGTGATATAGAAGCGGTCGGCCCATGGGTTCAAAAGTGCGAGGGTGCACGGGTTTGTGCCGTGCGCTCTTGCACTCTTGCACCCTTCGACCCACCATGGTTGATCGCCGGTCAGACCGGATCTTAACCACCGCCTGAGTAACTTCATCACAGCGGAGGTCGGCTTCCGCTCCTGGATGCGGAATGGGGTCACCTTCACGGGCAACCTGGACCACGGTTACATAGGGCAGAATTACGGTGATGAGGACTACACCGATATGGTGATCCAATGGAGCGATAACCCCGGCAATTACTTTTTCCTCCCGTAGGGTCTCGCCAACCGGAACCTCCGGCTCTTCGCGGACCCTGCGTTACAACTTTTCCACCACCACCTTCACACCACTTGATTTTCGTTACATTCGTTACACCATGAACGCGCAATTCCACATAGCCTCACTTGCTTGGCTTGCGCTTCG
>JADLAI010000121.1 GCA_020848295.1 Flavobacteriales bacterium | reverse complement strand
TCCACCGCTTCGCGCACGGAGGCCTCGTCCAGCACATGGATCACCTGCACCAGTTCCACGCCGGGCAGCTCGCGGCGCAGCAGGTCGTATTGCCGTTCTTCCAACGCATCCACGATCTGCACAGTGGTGGTGCCCACTCGCCGCTGATGCGCGATGACGGCTTCCGCACTGGTCTCGCTCGTGAGCAGAAAGGTGCGGGTGGGCGGCGCAACGGTGCTCGCGATGTCGGCGATCAAGGCATCGTCGATCACCCCGGGTCCGCTCGGCATGTGGCCAACAAGCCCAAGCGCATAGGCACCGTGCGCGGTCGCCAGTTGCGCCTCTTCCAAGCTGCTGATGCAGCAGATCTTCACCTTCACCATGCTCATTCGTTCAAGGTTCAATGGCCGATGTTCGGGAAAGGTAGCACGCTCGTTCTTCAACGGGTGCTACTCAGACGGTGATAAGGAAGCGGTCGATCCATGGGTTCAAAAGTGCGAGGGTGCAAGGGTTCGAGCCTCGCACTCTCGCACTCTTGCACCCTTCGACCCACCATGGTTGATCGCCGGTCAAACCGTATCTTAACCACCGACCGAGTACATGCAAGGCGACCGAGAGCAAGGCGGCCTTCGCGCACTACGACGGCGATATGGGCTGGTGGGATAATGGTGAAGCCCTGGGCCAGTGCATTGTAACGGGCTCCACAGCGGAGCAATGGCGCTCAGAACAAGCGCTGCTGCGCCGGTGGTTCCTTCATCTCGGCTTCCATCAGTGCTTCGTCATAAGGCTCGCAGAGCTGCTTCACCTCGGTGGGCGACAAGCCGGGCGAGAGCCACGCCTCCCAATGGCGTTCGGCGATGATCACCGGCATGCGCTGCTTGCTATTGTGGATGTGCGCCAAAAGCGGATTCGCGCGTGTGGTGAGCACTGTGTACGTGTCCGCGTCGTCGTGCGCCTCCCATAGGCCGCCAAGGCAGAACAGGTCGCCGCCCTTCACACCGATGCGGTAAGGGATCTTCGCCTTACCCTCGTGCCGCCACTCGAAGAAGCTTGTGACCGGTATCAAGCAGCGCTGGCCGTGGTCGAACGCCTGTTTGAACGTGCGCTTAGCCTCCACCTCTTCGCTGATGGCGTTGAAGGTGGGTGTGCGCTTGAGGAATTCCTTGGCTTCTTCTTCCGTGCGGATATACCGCGGCAACAGGCCCCAACGTTGCACACTGATCCGGTCCGGCGCCTTGCTGCTCACCACGGGCCACAGCGGCCGTGTGAAGGCGGTGGTCTGTCCGAGTGGTAACTCCACGTTGGCGACCTCGGCTACACCGCGGTTTTCCTTCAGCATGCGCTTGTTCATGCGCTTTTCCAGGGCCTTCAGGTCGCGGTCGAGGGTAGTGGAGTAGCACATCCCACAAAGAACGATAGTGCATTCATACACGATCATCCCAGCCGCTCCCTTACGGGTCGATCGCATCCATGCGATCTGGCCGAATGTGCTTCACAACCGTGGGGCTGCAATGCCGGGGTTCGTGCTGTCGCGAACGGTCCTGCTTCCACTCGTCATCCACTGGACACGCCGCGCGCACTGATCCGGGTCAGTACGGCACCCCTATTTCCCCTTCCATCGGAACAGCGAAATGCTCGCCGGCACCAATCCTTTCTTGTCGCCCTCGCTGCTGATGAGCAGGTCGCCGTTGGGCAGGAAGGCGAGGCCTTCAGGCTTGTAGAAATCCGCCGCGGGCAAGGGGATCACACGCTCCAGCGCATCGCCATAAATGGCCAGCAGACGTTCGTCGGCGCTGAGCACATAGAGCTGGCCGGTACGCGGGTGCAGGGCCACCGCGCTGGGGCTGAAGCGCACGGGGCCTTTGGCGAGCGCAGGCCATTGCTTGGCGAACAATGCGGACACGGCAGAGGCGTCCAGCTCGCGGTGGTACGACACGCCATCGCCCTGGATGCGGTGGATGGGGCGCAAGTCGGGGTTACCCACCACGGGCGCTTCCTTGCTGGCCAGCAGCAGGCTGCCGTCGGCCAGGGCGAAGAGTCCTTCGTAGTTGAGCGAGGGCACGCTGAGCTGGCGCTCGGTGATCAGCGCACCGCTCTTGCGTTCCAGCGTGAAGAGCTTGCCGTCGCTGCGCAGCACGGTGATGCGGTCGCCGTGCGCGGCCACGCCCTCGAAGTCGCCCAGGTCGGTGAAGCGGAGCACGCGCGTGATGGCGTCGGCCTTCAGGTCGTACTCGAAGACGGCGCCCAGTTCGTCCTGCACGCAGTACACGCTGTGCGGCCCGGACATGGTGATGCCGGAGATCTCACGCAACAGAGGTGGCAGCGTCCAGGCGCTGTCCGGTCGCAGCAGGTCGTATGGCGCATCCAGTGGCATGGTGGCGGCGATGTCCTTGGCCCTCCAACCCTCGGAGGCCAGCAGCCCGCGCGGGTCGTACTTCCTACCGTCGGTGGTGTAATAGAGGTTGTGCTCCACGCCGTCCATCACCACCTCCACCTTGATGAAGGTGCTGTCCTTGGCGGTGATCAGGCTGGTCTCGTCCAACAACCAACCGGGGTATTGTTTGTCCAGCTTCTTGCGGATGCGGTCCATCACCTCCGATTCCGGTGTGCCTTCGCGTTCCTCATACACCACCACGCCATTGTGGATGCCGAGCTCCACTTTCTTCCCCTGGCAGAAGTAGTCCACCTCCAGCAGGTCATAGGCCGCGTGCTGCACCAGCACGATGTCCGCACCGGGGCAACGTTGGTGGACGATGTGTGCATACGTGGCTTCGCTGACGGGCTGGGCCGTGGCGGCTACGTTGACGAAGAGCGAGAGCAGAAGGATGGAATGGCGTGTGTGCATCGGTACAAAGGTCCGCGTCAATCCGCTTGTTTCTGCAACTGCTTCCCGTCGGCGCCATACACCACCTTCCATTCGGGCTGGCCGCTCATCTTGAGTTCCACCACATAGGAGGCCACACCGTCAGTGGTCACCCGCTCGGCATCATCCATCCGGTAGCCCGCGAACTCCTTGGCAATGGCAGCGGATACGGCAGCGGGCAGCTCGCTGGTGGAGATCTCCTCCTCGTGGCGCAGTAGTTTGCCCGTGGCATCGTACCACACCTCGTGGTCGGTGAAGAGCAGCCCGGTCTCGAACTCCACCTTGTACTGTTCGCCCTTCATCTTCCACTCCACGTCCATGGCCATCGGGAAGGCTTGGTTGAAGGCGGCGGTGACGGGCCCAGGCAGTTGGGCCGTGGTGAGTTGCTGGGCGTGCAAGGTGGCGCCGGTGGTGAGCGTAGCAACAGCGAGGGAAAGCAGGGTCTTCATGGTTGTTCGTGTTTGATCGATGGGCCAAAGGGAAGTGGCCGATCGGGAAAGAATTGGGAAACCGGATGCGCAATGACCGACACCGCTGAACATCTACTTTTACCCAATGCGCTCCAATGTCCATATTCCACTCACGATCATCGCAAGCATCGCACTCTGCACGGCACATGGCCAGTGGGTCACGGGCAGCGTATTTGCGTCTTCGCAACAGTTCAGCGCAGCGTTGGCATTCGACGCGAACAACGCCATTTTCGTGAACGGATCCACCGATCCCTGGAACCTCAATTTCGAAGGCCAGATCGTGGCCACCACCTCCGGCAACCTCTCGCAAGGGACGGTGTTCTACTACCCGGCAGGCACGGTGCTGGAGGATGTGGACGGCTGGCCCGGTACCACGCCGCTGTACAGCGACAGCCCGTACTGGGTGGTGGGTAGTCGGCGCACGATGACGAACCAGATCAGGCGCAGCCTCGTGGTCCGCAACGACCCCAACGCTTTGCCGAACACGTTCACCGAGATCTTCACCGGCACGAACCGATACTACCGTTGCGTGGACATGCTCGATGCCCAGCACGGCTTCTGTGGCGGGGCCTCCACCACCGGCGACGGCCTCATTGACCGCACCACGGACGGTGGCCTCACCTGGCAGCAGACCGACACGTTCCCAGGGCAAGTGATCTCCCGCCTTCGCTTCGTTGACGCCCAGACCGGATTCGCGGTGAGCAACGGTTCGCACTGGAACGCGAACAGCACCATCGACCTGCCCGATAGTGGCCATGTGTACCGGACCACCGATGGCGGCGGCACATGGCAGGTCGTACTCTCGGCCTCTGGTACAGGGTTCAGCGGTGTATGCTTCACCGATGCCATGCACGGGTGTGTCTCGCGCAACGATGGCGTGATCCTACGTACCACGGACGGTGGCGACAACTGGACGCAGGCCACCATCAACCTACCTCCTCCCTTCCTGCTCACGGCCATCGCGGGCACACCGAACGGTGCCCTGTACGCCAGTGGCTACCGGGTGGACAACAGTGGTGCGATCATCCTCGCCAGCGTGGATGGTGGGGCAAGCTGGCAAGTGAACCACTATGCCTCGACCGGTGTGGGGCGCAGGATCAACAACATCCATTTCCTCAACGACCAGGTGGGCTACGCACCTGCTTGGACTTGTGTGTGGCGTACCGGTAACGGTGGCAACCTTACCACGGCAATACCGGATGCGGAAGCCAATGCCCATGCCGTGCTCTACCCCAACCCCTCGATGGACCTGGTCACGCTGGAAGTGACGCGGCCCGAGGTCGAGGTCGAGGTTCTCGATCTGCAAGGCCGCACAGTGATCGCACGGTCCCGCACGAGCGGTCTGCGTTCAACCATCGATGTTTCAACGCTCGCGCCGGGCAACTACCGCCTGATGCTGAAGTGGCCAGCGGGAGCAAGTACGCTGCCATTGAACAAGCTGTGACAGCCGATAGGCTACCCACCTGTACCTATCCGATCACAAGTTCCATCACATGCCCATCCTCGAAGCGGTATCGGACCTGTAGGCCGTAGAGATCCGCGATGGCCTTGGCGATGGCCAGGCCCAGACCGGTGCCGCCATCGGCGGTGGTCTCCTTGTGGAAGCGGGTGAAGATGCGCTGTGCGTCCAAGGGCGTATGGCCGGTGTTGCGCACGGTGAGGCGTCCGGGTTCCACCTGCACGGTAACGCTGCCGCCCCGTTCGTTGTGGACGATGGCGTTCTTGAGCAGGTTGGTGACCAGGATGCGGGCCAGCGCGGGATCCATGGAACGCACCAGGTCGCCGGACCCCTCCAGCCGCAGGGCCACGGAGCGGTGCTCGGCGAGATCGGCGAATTCATCCATGACTTCCTTGGCGATGGTGGCCAAGGAGATCTCCTGTTCATCAGGGAACTGGCGGTTCTCGATCCGCGCCAGCAGCAGCAACGACTTGTTCAACCGGGTGAGACGTTCCAACACGGCTATCACCTCGCCCAGGGCGATCATGCGCTCCTCCTCGCTCCCACCCTGCTCGGCCAGCAGCTCCAGTTTGTTGATGGCGATGGCCAACGGCGTTTGCAGCTCGTGCGCGGCATTGGCGGTGAAGGCGCGCTGGTCCGCGTAGGCATCGGCGGCGCGGCGCACCAGGAGGTTAGCGGCAGCATGAAGTTCGTTGAACTCGCTGATGCGCGTGGGCACCGGGGCCAATTCACGGGCGGTGCCCAGTCGGAAGGACTTCAACTGCGCGAGCATGGTTTGGAAGGGTTTCCACAGTCGCCGCAGCACCACGTTGTTCACCAGCACGATGGTGAGCAGCAGCAGAGTGTACAGGGCGATGAGCGCCCAGGCCATGGTCTCCACCAGGTCATCCTCTTCCACGGTGCTGGTGTACACCTGGATGCGATGGTCGCCGCCCTCGTACTCGAAGGTGCCGGTGCGCAACCGCACGCGCTCCGCCTCGCCTTCGCTGGGCACGTAGAGCAAGGTGTCCGTGTAGCGTACCTTCTCCTTGGTTGCGGCAGGTGCAATGGCGAAGCCGTGCAGCCCGAGATCGTGTACATACAACAAGGATCTGTCGGACTTCAGGCGGTGGGTGATCACCTCCACCTGGTCATCCAACCCTTCGTCGATGCTGTGGCGCACGGCCTCCCGCATGACGAAGAAGAAGGCCACGGCCCAGAGCGCCAGCACCAGCAGCAGGGCCAGGGAGACGTGCAGGAGGGAACGGTTGAGCAGTTTCATCTCGTCCTCGCATCAATTCGCCGTGTGCCGATATCAGCTTTTCCGGGTCCGGGGTTCGCCTGCGGCCTGCGCAGGTCCAACTCGTATGCAAGTAGAACGGCGAGGATCCGATCCCGTTCGGGTTCCTTTACATTGAATTCGTTCTGGGACCGATAGTACGTGACCAGGTCGAGCCGCCTGGAGATCCGCCATTCAAGTCCGATGGTGAAGCGGTTCCTCCTGAACTCGTTCTTGCCGTTGAACCTGAAATTGGACTCGAACTCCAGCAGAGGGTCCACAACGCTGGACAGGTCATACTTCAGACCGAGCTTGTTCCTCAAGTAGGTGGATGCCAGCCCGGTGTTCGATCCCACGGTGTGCTGGAAGCGCATTCTGTAGTGGATCGAGAGCGGAAGGCCCTTTTTCCGCCATCTGAAGTGGAGGTTCATTGCCATCCTCGTGCGGTCATTGCCGTGAGGTACGGCGTAGTACCGGAGGTCGGGCCCGATGGTGAACCATTTTCCCGGTTTGTACTGGAACCCGAGTTCCGTGAACGTGGTGCCGAGCATGGAAATGGTGTCCGTGAAGCGCACCTGCTCCTCTACGTGCGATCCGAGCTTGTCCGAGAACCGCAGCTTCAACGAACCACCGGTCCATAACTGGGTATCGGTGGTGCCTTGGCCCAGGATGGTGGTGGGCAGGCTCCAGATGAAGGCGGCGAGAACGGAATTGCGTGCAGTGGTCCTCATGCAATGCGCTCTGTCAACCGGTAACCGATGCCATACACGGCCTGCACCTCCACGGCGGCATCACTTTGCTTCAATTTCCTGCGCAGATTCTTCACCTGTGCGTAGATGAAATCCAGGTCGTCGCCTTCATCGGCGTGGTCTCCCCAGACGTGTTCGGCCACCGATGAGCGGGTAACGAGCCGGTCCTTGTTCAGCAGCAGGTAGATGAGCAGATCGAACTCCTTGCGGTTGAGCGCGAGCGGCTGGCCGGCGACCTGTACGGTCCGCTCTTCCGGGTACAACTCCAAGTTGGCCACGGTGAGCGTATTGCTACCACCGAACTGCTTGCGGCGCAGCACGGATCGCACGCGCGCATTGAGTTCGGCGATGTGGAAGGGCTTGGTGAGGTAATCATCCGCGCCGAGGTCCAGCCCGGCAAGCTTGTCGTCCAGCGAATCCTTGGCGGAGATGATGATGACGTTGCACTGTTTGCCGTTCTCCTTCAGTGCGCGGAGCACATCGAGCCCACTTCCTCCTGGCAGCATGATGTCCAGCAGGATGAGGTCGTAGCTGTGGTCGGACACCTTGCGCAAGGCCTCGGCCCTGGTGGCAGCGGTCTCCACGGTGAACCGTTCGCGCGCGAGCGATCGCGTGATCACCTCGGCGAGCTGGGGCTCATCCTCCACCAACAGGATCTTCATCGGCCCGAAAGTACCGGGCGGATCCGGGAAGGAAATGGGAAGATCATCGGGGCACTCGAAAGGTACCTTCGACATTCCTCATATGGGCGCCTCCACAACTCCCCTGATCGTGGTATAGGGAGAGATCGCTTCAAGCCGGATCTTTGCACCCCATGTCCGACCTCCGCAACGGCACCCTGCACTTGGACCGCCTGCCTGCACAGCAGTGGGCCCACGTGATCGACGTGCCGCTGCCCCATGCCGGTGCGGGCCGCGCGGTAGTGATACGCCTGATGGAACTGGGCTTCGTGCCGGGTGAACGCGTGTGCATCGTGGCCGAGGGACCGGGCCTGGGCGGGCCGCTGGCCGTG
>JADLAI010000120.1 GCA_020848295.1 Flavobacteriales bacterium | reverse complement strand
TGCCCGGGTGGTGGAATGGTAGACACGAGGGACTTAAAATCCCTTGGTCCGCAAGGGCCGTGTGGGTTCAAGTCCCACCCCGGGCACCCGAACGCTGAGAGCACATGCGCGCGCGGATCGCACCCACACCGAGCGGATTCCTCCATGTGGGCAATGCCTTCAATTTCTTGGTGATCGCCGAACTCGTCAAGACGTTTGGCGGCACGTTGGTCCTCCGGATCGATGATCTCGATGCCGGGCGGGTGCGCAAGGAGTACGTAGAGGATGTGTTCAGTACATTGGAATGGCTTGGCATCCAGGTGGATGAAGGGCCATCGGGCTGGGACGACCTGCGCCGGAGTTGGTCACAACAACTTCGGCTGGACCACTACCGGTCGGTGGTAGAGACCCTGAAAGCCTTAGGGTGGCTCTATCCATGCACGTGCTCCCGCACACGGATCGAACGACGTGGGACCGGGCCACATACCTGCCCGTTCGCCGATCCAAGTGAAGCACCGCCAGGCACCCCATGGCGGTTACGGGTGCCCGTAGGCCATGCTGTGCGATGGGTGGAGTGGGGCGGAAGCGAGCACGTGATCGATCTGGCCACCGCGATGCCCGACCCCGTTATGGTGCAGCGGGATACGGAACGGCCCGCCTACCAGATCGCATCACTGGTCGATGATCTGGAGATGCGGATCGACCACATCGTTCGGGGTGCTGACCTGGTTCCGTCCACCGCCTGTCAGCTCTATCTCGCGCAGGGCTTGGACATGCGTCCGTTCGAGCACGTGCGTTTTCATCATCATCCGCTCATTACCGATCCGGCAGGGCGTAAATTCTCGAAATCGGCAGGGGCGACTTCCTTGCGGAGCATGCGGCAAGCCGGTGTCCCCATAGGTCCCATGGCCGACAGGGCGAAAGCACACGTAGAGGCCCTACTGGCACGGATCAATGGCTGAAGACCAGCGTTCCGTCCAGGTCCACCCGATAACCTGCGTTGTCGCGTTGGATCAGATCGGCATCCAACAGGGCCTGGACATCGCGGCGTAGGGTCTTCTCGGAGACCCCGGCGTATAACGTGGCCAGTGCTGGCGATATCGAGGGGAGCCGGTTCTGCGGGATGGATGTTCGTGTTTCGGCCAGATCGAGCAGTATTTGGCGCTGTCGTCGCGTGGGCGCATCGTTCCCGTCCACGAAGAGGTCGAGGAGCTGTGCGCGCCACAGACCGTGTTGCTGTAGGCTGATGATGTGGTGTTGCAGCGCCCGTAGCTCCGTCAACATGCGGCGTACACAGAAGGTGAGGAAGGGGATGGGGTCCCTGGTCGCAGCCGCCATCCTGACCTGCTCCGGGTATTCATGGCCGCTCTTGTACAGGGCGATGGCAAGCAATTGCGCGGCCCGCAAGCCTTCCGAGCCGTTCCGCATGAGGGTCTCCCCGAACAGGGAAACGACCCGGTGATGTCCCGTGCCGAACGGACGGATCCAAGCCAGGTAGAGTTCAGCGAGCAGGAGCTGCAAGAGGCGGTATGCGAGGCCTTGCTCCGGGCTGGGTGGTGCCAGTTCGGCACTTCCCAACCATTCCATCAGGTCCTCCACAAAGGGTACGATCACCTGGTGGGGCACCCCGTCCCAAGAGCCATCGGTCGGTGGGGCATTCCGCCAGTGGCCAGGTCGTGCCTCGACCGAGCCCTCGCAGACCATGCTATGGATCCGGGTGAGGAACGCGGCCTCCAAGGCCATCGGGGTGGTCGGGTGTGCTTTATTGGTCAGCTTCTCCCATGCGTGGAGGTAGGCATGTGGTGCCGTCGCATGCGGTGTGCCGCGTACCCGGCCCCCACCTTCCTCGCCCGCGTGTTTCAATAGGGCCAAGGGGAGCACCAGACCGTCCATGGCGGCACGTGCGTGCATGGCTTGTGCGCGGAGGTCACGCTCCACCGATCGGCCTTCACCACCGGCCAGTGCCACCCCATCCAATTGGCGGAGGCTGGCGGCCAATTCGCCCAGTTCCAACCAGAATGAGACGGGTGCTTCCCGTAGGCTCAGCTTGAAGGTTAACCATGTAATTGGCTCATCAAATGGGTGCATATATGTCCTGTTTGATGTCAAATATAATATATTGATTATCAACTAATGATAGTTTTCGATGTATAACAATGTCCATGTGAATGTCCATTGAAACTGGAGTAATTATGTCCCACAGAATGGATGGCCATTTTGTAAACCGCACAGTCGGTTACGAGCTTAGAAGAACGACCAAGGTGGCCAAGGCCGCCAAGGCCCCGATAACGAGTGCTGCAAGGGCCATGCCCTTGCCGCGCCATTCGAACGTGCGGCCCTTGCGCACCGCGATGCTGGCCAGGACCAAGGTGCCGACCACCCCAACGAGAACCACCCAGATGCTGGTGCCGACCAGCCCATAGGCGACCGTTCCGAGGGCAAGGACGAGGGCAGGTCCGGCCCATGGGTTCCAACGGGCATCGGGTTCGACCACGTGTACTTTCGAGGCACGGCCCTCCAGTTCCACCGAAGCCGGTGCAACTGGTCGTACCATGTCGTGGACCGGTATGCTACCGGCGGTCGCAGTGATCGTTCCTTCATCGATCAGTGGAGAGGCGCATGGAATGGCAGGGAGCGGTGACCGTTCGGGTGAGAAGGTGGGTATAGGGGAGGTACGTACAGCAAGGTGGTGTACGGTTGTTCCATGGGCTGTGGGAGCATGGTCCTTACGGTTACCCAGGTCGATGTGCCAGCCCGGTTGGTAGCGCCGCTTCTGGAAGGTCCGTTCCGCCGTGGTCGTCCTGGTCGTCGCGCATCCAACGGCGACCAAGGCGATCACGAAGGGGAGGACCCTTGGGGGCCGCATCGGTTCCGATCCTACAGCCCGGTTCAAGCGTTCGGGGGCTTCACGAACGTGAATGTATCGCCGTCAAAGAGACCCAGGTCACTGATCTTCAAGTGGGGAATGACCAACAGGGCCATGAAGGAGAGGGTCATGTACGGAGCCGACATCCGGCACCCTAATGCCTTGGCGGTCTGGTCGATCCGGCTGTAATCACGGGCCACCTCGTACGCATCCGCCGTGGACATGATCCCGGCCACCGGCAATGGCAGGCTCATTTTTCGTGGACCGTCGACCAGGCTGATCCCGCCCTGGCCATCGATCACGGCATTGATCGCCTCCACCATGTCCTGGTCGTTGGTGCCGACCGCGACGATGTTGTGGCTGTCGTGGGCCACACAGCTGGCGATCGCACCACGCTCCAGGCCCAGACCGCTGATCCATGCCGTGGCGACCGGTGCGTCCCGATAGCGGTTCACCACGGCGATCTTCAGCAGGTCCCGTTCTGGATCGGCCACACAGGCCCCATGTGCTATGGTCGGCGGCATGTTCCGTTTTCCGGTGATGAGTTGTCCATCGTAGGGTTCGATCACGAGCAGATCCCCGGAGACCGCTGGTACGTGCAGGTCGGCCACGGCCTTTCGCTGGCAATGGAACTGGTTGGGTGTTCCAGCCTTCACCCTCGGGATCAGGCTGCGTCCGTTCTCCGCCACCACCTGGCCGCGGATCAGGGTTTGACGCACCTTGAAACCGGTCAGGTCGTCCACCACGACCAGATCCGCCGGGTCACCCACACGCAACCGGCCCACCGGCAGTCCGTAGTGCAGGATCGGGTTCAAGCAGGCCACTTGGAGCACCTTGAACGGATCCACCCCGGCCTTTATGGCACGGGCGCAAAGCGTATTGATGTGGCCGACCACAAGGCCATCGGGATGTTTGTCATCGCTACAGAACATCATGCGCTCCCAGTGGTCGTGCAGGAGCGGGTGCAGGGCCTCGAAATTCTTGGCGGCGCTGCCTTCCCTGATCTGCACCCACATGCCCTGTTGCAACTTGTCCAATGCCTCTTCTGCGGTGAAGCACTCGTGGTCGGTGCTCATGCCGGCGGCGATGTATCGCCCTGCGGCATCGCCGCGCAAGCCGGGTGCGTGGCCATCCACTGGTTTCCCCAAGCGCTGGGCATGGGCGATCTTCCGCAGCACCTCCGGATCGCCGTTCAGTACGCCGGGGAAGTTCATCATCTCGCTCAGGTACAGCACCTCCGGCCGCTCCAATAGCCGGCCCACCTGTTCCGCATTGATGCTGGCGCCGGCCGTTTCGAATGGCGTGGCGGGTACGCAACTGGGAGCGCCGAAATGGAAGTGGAAGGGCACCTGCCTTCCGTTGTCGATCATGTACTCCACACCCTCGACCCCCAGCACGTTCGCGATCTCATGCGGATCGCTGATCGTGGCCACGGTGCCATGGAGCACCGCGAGGCGTGCGAATTCACTGGGAATGAGCATGGAACTCTCCACATGCACATGGGCGTCGATGAAGCCGGGAAGGATGAATCCATCCACTGGGCCTGTGATCTCCTCGATGGTGGCGATATGGCCATCCGACACACGGATCCGGGTAGGTCGGATGGTGCGGCGAGGGATGTCCACCAGGTTGCCGGTGAGCTCGAGGTCAGCCATGGATGTGCCTCAAAGAAAGGCGTTTGGCGGTCTCCGACGATGCCTTCGGTTGCTCAGGTCGTGCGGCCCGAACGGTCCGGGCGAACAACCACGCACCAGCGCATGTTGCGGCCCACCTGTTGGTACAGGCGAGGGGTGGTCCATTCGAGGTGGCTGGGGCTAATTCCCGAACATGTCCCGCACCTTCTCAAAGAATCCTTTGTCCTTCGCGGTCGGCTTGGGTTTGAATGCCGGGCTGTTCCGCAGGCCCTCGAGTATGTTCTTCTCCTCTTTGGTCAGGTCCGTGGG
>JADLAI010000119.1 GCA_020848295.1 Flavobacteriales bacterium | reverse complement strand
GATGGGGCATCCATGATCATCTACCGCACGCAGCAGAACCTCGTGAGCGGTGACCTGTACGAAGCACGCATGCACGCCCGGAAATGGCAGCAGCCCGAACTGATGACGGCGATGATCAACTCCGAGCACCACGAGCCGAGCGCGAGCATCGCACCCGGTAGCCAGGAGATCTACTTCACGAGCGATCGTCCGGGAGGCTTCGGTGGCCGTGACCTCTATCGCATCCGGCGCCTACCGAATGGCGAATGGAGCCTGCCGCTCAACCTGGGTCCGAATGTGAACACCCCGTATGATGAGGATGCCCCGTTCATGCACAGCGACGGCACCACCTTGTTCTTCGCGAGCAACGGCCATGGTACGATGGGGGGGTACGACATCTTCAAGACCGTGCTCACCGACTACGACATGAACGGGTGGGCCGTGCCGGAGAACATGGGCTATCCGCTCAACACGGTGAACGACGACATCTATTTCTGCTTGAGCGACGATGGCCGCACCGGTTATTTCAGCAGTGAACGTGCCGAGGGAATGGGGATGCAGGACATCTACCAGGTCACCTTCCCCAACACCCAACTGGACCACATGGTGGTGCATGGTGTGGTGGCCGATGCCGGAGAGATCCCGGTGAAGGCGCGGATCATCCTCACGGACACCGCCGGGGAGGAGATCGTCGGAGTGTATAACACGAACGCCAACACCGGCCGCTTCCTCATGATCCTGAAGCCGCTTCAGGAGTACCACATGAGCGTGGAGGCAGCTGGTTTCCTGCCTCGATCCAGCACGATCAAGGCCATCGCACAGGACGGCTCACGGGAGATGGACCTCGATATCATCCTGGACCCCATCCATGCGGTACAGGGCCTGACGCGCAATGAGGAATAGGTATGCGGCATCGCTTCTGTTCGGCTGGTTGTTCGTGCCCCGCTTGTTGGCCCAGGACGCCCAGCTCACGCAGTTCTATGCGACACCGACCTATGTGAATCCCGCATTCGCGGGTACCGGGTTGCAGACCCGGATCGGCCTTGTGGCTCGGGACCAATGGCCGACCATTCCCGGCGCCTTCGTCACGGCCAACTTCGCACTGGACCATAACCTGAGCGGCATGAACAGTGGATTGGGCCTGATGGTCCACCATGATCGTGCTGGATCGGGAGCCTTGCGTTATTCCAGCATAACCGGTCAGTATGCCTATGAGCTGCAGATCAAGAGGAAGGTCTTCCTGCGTCCGGCCTTGCAGGTCGGGTGGGTGCAGCATGCCGTGGACTACTCAAGGCTGATATTCGGCGACCAACTCGCGCGAGGGGGCACCGTGGGTACGTACGAGGTGATGGATGGCACCAGCGTGGGCTATGCGGATGTGGGGACCGGGCTGCTCTTCTTCACTCCGAGGCTCTGGCTTGGCACGGCGTTGCATCACATGAACCGGCCCAACCAGTCGCTGTTGTTGAACGAAGCACGGGTACCCATGAAGTTCAGCCTGCACGGCGGCTATCGGGTCACGATCCGTACGCCCGTGATCCGGAAGGACCCGGAGAGCTTCGTGTTCGCATTCAACTACAAGGCCCAGCAGAAGTTCGATCAACTGGACATGGGGATGTACTACGAACGGGAACCGGTCTTCTTCGGCCTATGGTATCGCGGCCTTCCCTTGTTCAAGCGTTACGCGCCGGGTTATGCGAACAACGACGCCATCGCCCTGCTCGTGGGTACCATCGTCGAGGACCTGCGGATCGGCTACAGCTATGATGTGACCATTTCGCGCCTTGCCGCCCATTCGGGAGGGGCGCATGAGATCACGATCGGATACGAGATCGCTTCGAGGCACCGGAAAAGGGCGGCCAGCAAGCGGCGGATCGTACCGTGCGCCAAGTTCTAATCGGCGCGTTCGCTCAGCTCCAACCACCGATCTGTCATCCGGTCCAACTCCTTGATCACCCGCTCCAGTTCGATGGAGTGCTCCATCATGCGGTGGTGATCGCTGCCTCCGGCGGCCATGGTGGCGAGCAGCTCCTCCTTGCGGGCCTCCAGCTTGGGCATCTCCTTGTCGATCCGTTGCAGCTCCAGGCGTTCCGCATAGGTGAGCTTCTTCGCTTTCGCAATGGAAGCACTTGGTGCACCATCCGATGTGGTAGGCGGGGCATCCGGAGCCGGTGATCCCTTCCGGGTCCTGGTCGCTTCAGCTTCCTCCTTCTGTTTTTCGCGCAGTTCGGTATAGCTGCCCACCCACTCCTTTATCCGTCCTTCACCTTCGAATACCAGCAGTTTCGTACAGAGCTTGTCCATGAAGAAGCGGTCGTGGCTCACGATCAGCAGGCATACGTCAAGGTCCACGAGGAATTGCTCAAGGGCGTTCAGGGTGGGGATGTCCAGGTCGTTCGTGGGTTCGTCCAGGATGAGGACGTTGGGGTTCCGCATCAGCACCGTACACAGGTAGAGCCGACGTTTTTCGCCACCGCTCAACGTGCTCACATACTGGAATTGTTTCTCCTTGTCGAAGAGGAAACGCTCCAGCAGAGCGGAGGCGGTGAGCGTTCTTCCCTTGTTCAGGGGGATCACCTCCGCGATCTCGCGCACCACCTCGATGATACGTTTGTCCTCGCTCAACTGCAAGCCTTGTTGGTCGAAGGTCCCCAGGATCACCGTGTCACCGATGCTCACCGTGCCCTGGTCGGGTCTCAAGCGCCCCACGAGCAGGTCGATGAACGTGCTCTTGCCGATCCCATTGGGTCCGACGATACCGATCCGGTCGCCGCGTTTCAATGAATAACTGAAGTGCGCCACGATCGGCCTGTAGCTCTCGGGACGCTCCTTACTACCGAAGCTCTTGGTGAGGTTGCGTGCTTCGATCACCTTGCCACCAAGGCGCTCGGTCTTCACGTCGATGCGTACCTCATCGCGGTCGAACTTGCGGGTGGCCTGTGCCTTGATCTCGTCGAATTTGTCCAGTCGGCTCTTGCTCTTGGTGCCGCGCGCACGGGGCATTTTACGCACCCATTCCAGCTCGCTCCGCATCAGTCCGCGAAGGTGTTGCTGGGTGGCATCACGCACCTCATCCAGCAATGCCTTCTTCTCCACGTAGTAGCTGTAGTTGCCTTTGAAGCGTGTGAATTCCCCGAATTCCATCTCGATGATCTCGTCGCACACGTTGTCGAGGAAGTACCGGTCGTGGGTGACCAGCAACAATGTCATGCTCGGCGTGTTCAGCTCCTCTTCGAGCTGCTCGATCATGTTCAGGTCGAGGTGGTTGGTTGGCTCGTCGAGGATGAGCACATCGGGTGCATTGATCAAGACCTTCGCCATGGCCAGTCGTTTCTGCTGCCCACCGCTCAAGGTGTTCACGGGTTGCTCCATATCGCGCAGGCCGAAACGGAACAACAACTGTTTCACACGGGCCTCATGGTCCCACGCGTTCAGCTCGGTCATGCGGTCAACGGCCTGTTGCATGGCGCGATCATCCACATGGCGTGCCACGGCATGTTCGTAGGCACGGATCGCATTCGTCACCGGCTCATCCTGGTCCAGCATCTCGTCCACCAGGGAGTGGGTGCCTGTCATTTCCACGTTCTGGTCCAGGTAGCCTACCCGTAACCCCTTGTTGAAGGTGACGGTGCCCTCATCCGGTGTCTCGATCCCGGCGATGCACTTCAGCAAGGTGCTTTTCCCGGTACCGTTGCGGGCCACGATGGCGGTCTTCTGGCCCCGTTCCAAGCCGAAGGATACCTCCTTGAACAACTGACGTGGCCCGTAGCGCTTGGCGAGACGCTCCACCGAGAGACAATTCATGCGGGCGCGAAAGTAGGGAAGCTGAGAACGGAAGGCCATGGCCGATAGCGCATGATGTCCGATCGACAAGGTCTTGGGAGCCAGCGAAGGGGGCGGACGTGATACCCTATCTTTCCCTCATGTTCGCAAGCTCGTTGCGTGTCGTCCTGTTCGGTTCAGCATGGCTACTGTTCGGGTGTGCGACCCTTCGACGAACCCATCCGGCCCCTAAGATGACCACGGTCTACATCGTACGCCATGCCGAAAAGGCGAACGCCGATCGCGATACCCCGCTTTCCGAGGTGGGCTTGGCACGCGCCGAGGCCCTGGCCCTGCGGTTGGGCGATGTCGGCGTGGACCTGGTCTATGCGACAAGCCTGCAACGGACACAACAGACCGTCGGGCCCCTTGCGGCACGGGTGGGAACGACCATCCGGATCGTGGAGCCCATGGCGATCGATAGCCTTGTTGGTTTGATCCGGGCAGAAGGGTGCGGGCATGTGGTGCTGGTGGCCGGGCACAACCACACCGTGCCTCGCATCGTGGAAACACTCTCCGGCCAACCGGCTGCCGCGATCCCCGAGCAGGTATATGATCGTTTGTACCGCGTGGACCTGCCCGTGCAGGGAATGGCCACGGTCACCTTGCTGCATTACGGCGAACCCACTCCCTGATCGGTCAGGCGCCTTCCATTTCCTTGAGCAGCTTGGCGATGTCCCGGATCAAATGGTCCACATCCTTGGCCGAGGTGCCATCATAGAATCCGCGGATGCGCCGTTGCGGGTCCACGAGCACGAAGTTCTCGGTGTGTACGAAGTCATCAGGGCCACCATCCCCTTCGTCCAGCACGGCGAAATAGCTGGTGCGGGCCAGCGCGTAGATCTGCTTGCGATCACCGGTGAGGAATCGCCAACGCGCCGGGTCGGCATGGTGCAGCTCGGCATAGGCGGCGAGCACGGGAACGGAATCCACTTCAGGGGTCACCGAATGGGAGAGTAGGAGGAGGCGGCCCTCGTCGCGGTAAGCGTCCTGCACGCGCTCCAGTTGCACCGTCATCTTCGGGCAGATGGTGGCGCAGGTGGTGAAGAAGAAATCGGCCACGATGATCCGGCCTTTCACATCATCCATCGTGAAGTGCCCACCGAATTGATCGATCAGGTCGAAGTCGCGGATGTGGTGCTCCCCCTTGTGGGCCTTCAGGGAAGGGTCCACCAGGCGCGGGTCCAGTTGGCTCGGATGGTATACGGGCAGCACATCGGATGGCTTGAGGAGTTGATAGCCCACGCCGATGGCGATCGCAACGATGAGCAGGAAGAGCCCGAGGCGAAGGAACATCGGGCGGTCGCGCAGGATGGTCATGCTCCGGACTTGCGCAGTTTGATGCCGTAATCGATCGCGAGGATGAAGCGGTGATCCGGCGCGTACTCCATGCGCTCGCGGTCATGGACGATCCCGATGCCGAGGGAGTGAACCTTGTTGAAGTCGTATTCCGTGCCCACCTTGTACCGTGTGCCGAAATAGGTGAGTCCCTGGTATCCGGCCCAGGTGAAGAACTCCACGCTGCATTCAGGATCGAACCGCCAGTTCGGGAAGTCGTGCGCGACGACGAACTTGTTGCGGAAGACCTCGCGCACTTCCCCGTAGTCGCGGAAGTTGTGCTGGTAGGTCATGCGGTAGGTGAGCTCGGAGCGGCCCCAGAGGAAGGCATACTGGAATTTGGCCCCAAGTCGTTGCCGGTCCTCCTGCCCGGTGCGTTTGGCATAACGGAATTCGCTTCCCACGGTGAATTGGTCGTTCACCTTGTAGTCCGCCCCAAGATCGAGGTAGTACTGCCGCCCGGCGAAGAAGCTGTCCGCCGAACGGTAGCCGAGCTCGCCGGCGGTCTTCAAGCGTTTGATCGTGGTCTTCCCAAGCCAGCCTTCAAGGAAGGAGGGGCGTCCGCGCACACCGATGCTTCCCCAAAGCTCCTGGCGAAGGGTGGGCCGTAGAGGTTCCTGTGCCAGCAAGAAGGTGGGCAGCAGGAGCGAAGCGAGCAGGACCGCTATGGTGCGCCGGGTCGCGATCACGGGATCTTGTCGATGATCAGGTCGCCGATGTCCACCACGCTCTTCCGGTCATCGATGGTGACCGTAACGGAAACGGCCACCTTCCCGCTGGGGGCGGTGTACGAATCGCCGATCGCATAGATCGTGTAGGTGCCTTTGCGCAGCCAGGGGAAGCGGAACTCGCCGTTGGGACCCGAGTCCACGTCATCGTCGGAGAACGCACCGTCGGCCCCATCGCCATAGACGATGTGGACTTTTTCGTCCAGGAGCGCATATGGCCCCACGGCGATCTGCCCCGAAACGAACACCTGTTTCTCCAGCAGCCGACCGCGGATCTCCGCCCTACCTCCTTCACCGGCCTCCTTGTTGCAACTGGAAAGTGCCACACCCAGTGGAAGGGCCCACAGCCATCGCTTCATGATCACCTGGTTTTGATTGTGCGCAAAAGTAGGGCGCTCAGCCCCAAGCTTCAGGCATATATCCGTTCCACCTGGGCCGCATACTTGGCCAGGATGGGTTTACGGCGCAGCTTCAGCGAGGGGGTCAATTCACCCCCATCGATGGTGAGCTCCGTCGGCAGCAGTTCGATCTTCTTCACCTGTTCCCAATGGCCCAGGCCGACATTCACCTTCTCCACCTCCACCATGATCCGGTCCACGATGCGCTGGTCCTTCACGATCTGTGCCGGACCATCATAAGGGATCCCCTTCAGGGCGCAGTAGTCCTTGATGAAATTGAAACTGGGCACGACCAGGGCAGCGGGGAACTTCCGGTTCTCACCGATCACCACGGCCTGCTCGATGAAGCGGGAGGCCTTCAACTGGTTCTCGATGGGTTGTGGGGCCACGTACTTCCCGCCACTGGTCTTGAACATCTCCTTCTTCCGGTCGGTGATATAGAGGAAGCCTTCGCGAAGCTCACCGATATCGCCGGTGTGGAACCAGCCATCGGCATCCAGCACTTCGCGGGTCAATTCGGGTTCCTTGTAATATCCAAGCATCACGTTCGGCCCGTTGATCAGGATCTCTCCATCCTCGGCGATGCGCACCTGCACATCCTTGATCGGGCGGCCCACCGATCCGAAGCGCAGGCCATCGTTGCGTGCATCGTTCACACTCACCACCGGGCTCGTTTCGGTGAGGCCGTAGCCCTCCATCAGCGGAATTCCAGCAGCGTTGAAGATCCTTGCAAGCCGGGGCTGTAGGGCGGCACTTCCGCTGGCCACGCATTTCACCCTGCCACCAAGGGCCTCGCGCCATTTGCTGAAGACCAGCTTGCGGGCGATGGCCAGTTGCAGGTCGTACCAGGTGCTGCGACCATGTACCTCGTACCGTTCGCCCAGGTCCAACGACCAGAAGAACAGCTTGCGTTTCACCCCGGTCAACGCTTCGCCCTTGGTCATGATCGCATCATAGATCTTCTCCAACAGCCGCGGTACAGCGGTGAACACATCGGGCTGTGCTTCCTTGATCCGCGCACCGAGATCCTCCAGTGTTTCCTGGAATCGCACCTGCATCCCCGCACGCTGGTAGAGATACATGAGCATGCGTTCGTAGATGTGGCAGAGCGGTAGGAAGCTGATGGCACGGGCCCCGCGTTCCACCGGCAGGCGAGGAGCGCTGCATTCCACGTTGCTCAGGATGTTCTCATGGGAGAGCATCACCCCTTTCGGTTTACCCGTGGTACCACTGGTATAGATGATGGTGGCGAGATCGCTGTTCTTCACAGCGGCTTTGCACCGCTCCAGTTCGGCGGACCTTTCGGCGCCGCGGCCCAGTAGTTCCTTCCAATGGGTGGCCCCCGCGATGCGGTCGAAGGTGAAGAGGTGGCCGATGGATGGCACTTTGGCCTGTGCGGCCCTGGCCTTTGCGAGGAGATCGGTGTTGCTCACGAAGAACACCTTGCTCTCCGAATGCCCAAGGATGTACGCATAGTCGTCGGCGGTCATCGTGGGGTAGATCGGGATCCCGATGGCACCTATGCGGAGCAGAGCCTGGTCCAGGATCGCCCATTCCGCACGGTTGCCGCTGGCCAGGGCCACCTTGTCACCGGGCTGTATGCCCAGGTCCAACAGGCCAAGGGCCAGGCTTTCAGCTGTGGCGATGAACTCCTTGGTACTGTAGGAGCGCAGTTTGCCCTCTTCCAACGAGGCCACACAGGTATCCTGGGGGAATTCGGCGAGTTGGAGATCGGCGATATCGAACAGGCGGGTGACGTGCATGGTGGCAAGATACAGGCTGCACGGGTCCTTTGATCGGTTAATACCGATCGGACATTCAATATCAGCCGATCCGCCCGCTCCACCTCCGCATGGCATCTCCCTGCCATGCGTTCCGTAGGCACCGCTACGCAACGCCTGGCACGGAGATGCCCTACGAAAAAATAGCTGCGCATCTTAGGCCGGAATGAATGTCTGATCGGTATAAGCATCAGCGGCGGGTCCGGATTTTGGCCGTATGCCGTGCGGGCGGTAGTTTCGGAGGGTTCGTTCCCGATCCGTAGGTCCGGAGTGCCAGGGGATGAACGAATGGACCGGATGGGAAAGGTGAAGGATATCGCGTACCACAGTGCCATCTACGTAGGTGGTTTGATGGGTAGTTTCGTGATCCCGGTGCTCACGGGTGGCCTCGTCGGCACAGGCGGCATCCTGAGCGAGATGCTCAAGGAAGTGTTCAAGGGCCTTACGGGCAAACACTTTCCGGGGTTCCAGAAGTCCCTGCACCGTCGGCTCCATGGGGTGGATGCATCCAAGTTGAACCATGACCTACAGCACGCCATGAAGCGTGCGGTGGACCAGACGCGGCTATCGCTGATCACCAGGTACACCAAGGAGAAGGAGCTGGAGAAGTGGGATACGGACGAGCGCTTCCTGAAAGCGCTGTGCGAAGAATTGAAGAAGGCCTTGGATGAGAACCTGGCCCAGGTTGATTCAAGACATGAGGTCACCGCATTCGTGACCGGCGGTTCGGTTGAAGGCAAGGTGGATTGGGAGGGGCATCTGACGGAATTGATGGTGAAGGTGGGTGATGAGAAGGACCTGCCCTGCTCCCGTACGATGCGAAAGGTGATCGATGAGGCATTTCATAAGGACCTCCACCTTCACTTCATGGAGGAGTTGAAGGATGAGGACGATGGCGCGAAGGCCCGGGTGGCATTCGAGCAACTCACCAGCAGCACGATCCTTGCGGAGTTGAAGGAGATCAAGGAGGCACTGAGGGGAGGGAGCGGGGTTGGTGGAAGTGCGATGGAGCTGGCCAAGGAAGTGCGCCGTTCTGGCGAGGAAAGGACATTCACCTATCAACTGGATGGGTTCATGGCGAAGTACCCGGACGGGGCCGCATTGCAGAAGGATTTCGCGCCACGGTTCGACACGGCCATCAAGGAGGTCTCCACGCAACTGAGCGCCCTCAGGAAGAAGTTGGATTCGGTACACGAGGATGTGCGGCATACCGGGAGGAACGTGGAACGGGTGGGCCGGAAGAGCAGCAGGAACATCGCCATTTCCAGTTCGATCCTTGTCGTGGTCCTTGCCGCAACGGCGTTGGTTCTCCTGGATCCATTGCACTGGCGTTCATTCCCGGTGAAGGTGGAGGTGGTCGATGCCTTGAGTTACGGAGCCCCGGACCGTATCGCTTCCTGGCTGGCCATCGATCATGCTGGCATCCGGGATACGGTGGAGGTGGTGAACGGCCGGGCTTCCTTCATGGTGCCGAACGGGTCGCGTAATGACGATGCGGTGCTTCGCCTCCTGTGCCAGCAACAAGGACAGACCTTCCGCGAGGCGCGGGTCTGCGACAGCGCCGTCATTCGCCTCACCGATCAGGATCGCATCCGGTTCGGAATGGATGAAGCAGTGGTCAAGAACACCGATGCGGGAACAATACCCCCCGGATCGGATCGAACACCTGTTTCGATCGGAGGACGAACAACACCGAAGACGGAGGTCGCGCCGGGTGGGTCGCCACCGTGTGTACTGGATGGCCTGGTCTTCAGGAGCGATGCAAGCCTGGAGGATGAATTGACCATCACCAAGGGCGGAAGCGGCCGGGCCACCGTGACCGGCGAGGTGAATCGGAAGCCCATTGACGGGGCCTTCAAAGTGAACGGCCCCACGCTCACGGCCATCGCCAATTCGGGAAGCGTGCTGGGTGGTACGTTAAGGCTTGCTACCGATTGTGGGCGATTGACCGGCACCCTCACGGTACGCAGCATGACCGGCAACGTGGTGAGCGAGCGTGTCGATATGGTGGCCGGGGACTGATCCGGCCTTCAGCGCGTCTGGATCGCGATCACCTGCATGGGGTTGGCGGTGGTCTGCATCGCGGCCATGGCCTTGTACGCCTCCTTCTGCACCTCGGCCTGGTTGTCCACGATGGCCCGTTGCAGATTCCACTCCCGTCGTTGGGCCTCATCCAATTCCGCATCCAGCTTGTTCATCATGCCGTATGCCTCCTGGTAGCAGTCCGCCGCCGGGTTCATCTCCTTCACCAGGCGCAGGGCTTCGGCATGCCGCCCGGCACGGTCACTGCCCTTGGTCGCCACCAACGCGGCCTTCAGTTGCAGAAGCTGCTGCTCGCACTCGTCCTTCAGATACTCCTTGTACACATTGATGGACAGCTTACGGGCCTCATCGTAACAGGGAGCTGATGTGGGCACACTGAACAAGAGGCCGATGGAAAGGTGGTGTTGCTGCAGTTCGTAGTGCCGCCGGGCCTCCTTCACCACTTCGTCGCAATGCTGGGTATAATAATCCAGGATGCGCGCCTTGGTCTCGGTGATGAAGCTGCCGATCCTCGGGTCGTCGGTACGGATCTGCTGAATAGCATTGCTCAACGCGGCCGCGCTATCGGCACCTGACCCGGTCACCACCAGGCTCATGGTCCCGAAGGATTGGCCGGGATAGTTCTTATGGTCCGTGCGTGCGATGGAGAGCGCCACCTCACACTTGGCCACGGTGATGCGTTTCATGCCCTCCACCGTCTTCACCTCGTTGATGTCCATCTGGGGGTGAAGCAGGAAATTGCTCATGCCCACGGTGACGATGCCGGTGCGGTTGGCGCATTGCATGATGCGGTCGCGCAAACGCTCCTGCTGGGCCGTGGTGAGGGATCCGTTCGTTCCGGGCACCACGCCGACGAAGAGGGAGATCTTGTCCGCCTTCTCCTCGGTGGTCTGGGCGGTGCTGGTCAGGAAGCAGCCGACCAGGAACAGGGTGATGGTGTAGCGCATCGGGATTCAATCTATGGTCATGATGATCTGGGCGCCGTTCACCAGTGGGGTGCTGGTGATGTTGCATGAGCGCAACAGGGCGGTAAGGTCTCGGCGGAACATGGTGCTCGTGTAATTCCTGCAGGTCACCGGATCGCGCAGGGGGATCCGGACATCATCGTAGTAGATGGCGTTGGCGGTTGAGCGTGGCGCTGCATAGTTGTGCTTCACGGCGCGCTCGGCCACCCATTCCTCGATCACCTGTCCCAACTCCTTGTAGTCCCTGCTTTCCACTTCGGCCGTCTCGTTCCACACACTGCCATCCTTGAATTTGAACACGAGGCTCACCTGTCTGCCGTCCTGGGTCATCTCGGTGAACTTGGCCTGCATGTCGTTGAGGAAGGGGTCGGCGATGTTGGTCATGATACCGCCAACGATCACGGCGGGGTCGTTCAGTTCACTGGCCTTGGTCCCTTGTTTGCTGCCGAGCTGGTTGCCGGTCACACAATCGTGCGCGGTCAGGATCACCGTGGTGGAGGTGAGGCCGTTGGCCGGTTTGGCCAGGTATTCGGTCTCCACATAGATGTCGGGGTTCGCGTATTGGAGCAATTGGGTCTTGTAGTCGCTGGCGGCATCGATGGTGAAGGCGTCCTGTGCGGTGGCGGCCTTGAGTTTGGCAACGAGATCGATGGTGGTGAAGTCGCGTGCATTGAAGGCCTCTTGCACCTTGGCGATCGCTGCGCGCAGGTTGAAGTCCTTATCGATGATGGTACGGATATCCTCGCCCTCCTTCACGCGGGGGATCACCATGATCGAAGGTCGCGAGGTCTTCGTTTCGTCACACGGGGTCTTGGCCGCAGGCGTTTCCTGGGCATGGAAGATGCCAGGCAGGAAGGTGAATAGCAGGAATGCGATCGTTCGGATGTTCATGGTGGTGGTGTGCTAAAGCCCGAATGGGCGGATGATGCCATGTTGTTCCAGGTGCTTGCGCAGCGCGTTCGTATCGATGTGGAGCTTCGTGGTCAAGGTTCCGGTCTTCTTGTCGAGTGTGCCGTGCTGGGCGGCAAGGATGAAGGGCCGGTACCCGAGGTCGTCAAGAAGGGCTTTGTAGAGATCGGGGTGCTCCAATTTGGAGTTCGCCTCATCCGGGACCATCGGCCGACTCCAGCTACTTCCGGCTATACCACGGAAAAGGAGTTGTTCGAATATGGCCCGTTGTGCATCATGGACCGCCTTGTCGCGGCTGTTGCCCTCGCCATTTCCATTGATCCACAGCAGGCCGGGTGCTTGTTCCGGCTCGGCTAGGCTCACCTGGTGGCTGAACGCGGTGGGCTTGGTGCCGTGGCAGGCTGCGATGAACAGCGCCGCAGCGAGCATCGGGAAAGATCGCGGTGACGGCAGCATCAGTCGTTGGATCGGAACCAGACCTTCAGGTCTGCCTTGGCCTCCATGCGCTCGTGCAGCTTCTGCTTGTCCTCCTTGGAAAGGATGGAGCCGACGGTGCATACGGCGACCTCGCCCTGCACCGACTGTACGGTCAAGCCACAGATGGGGATCTCCCGTGTGGCCGTTCCGATCTGCTGGATCTCCATCACCTGGAGTTGTTCACCGTTCTGCAGGTCGAGGTTCGTTCCGCCGTTGATCAACACGGTTTTCGGGTAGCCCTCCTTCTTGGTGGTGCTTTCCACCTGGATGATCCGGAAGTCGTGGTCCAGGTTCTTCACCAGCCAGTTGCTGATCCTGCGACTGCTGTTACGCATCAGGATGTCATACGCCGTACCCTCATGGGCATTCATCGCCCCCACCCGGAACTCCTCCTGACTCATGCTGGTGTTGGTGGCCACGTCGACGAGTTCGAGGGAGAATATCGCGGCCATGTAGGTGTTGTTCACCATTTTGGTCTCGCCGTTCAGGAGCTTCACCGGTTCGTCCTTCTTCGCTTTCTCATAGCCGGTCAATTTTCCCACCAGAAGTTTGCTGGCCCCGGTCACCACGAATTGATCAGCCGTATGGCCACCGGCATAATCGGCGGATTTCTGCCGTTCCCGTTCCTGTTTGGTGACGGCCGCATTCGCGTTGGATATCACCTGGAACTGCCCGGTGCGTTGCAGGGTTCGCGTGATCAGGTCCGTCAGTTGCTGGGCCATGTACTTGTATTCCGGTTCATCCACCGTGCGCACCGGCTCCACACCGATGATCATCTGGGGCGCCTTATCCTGGCCGCGGGCGATCCCGACATGGAGCAGGAACAGAAGGCAAAAGGACAAGGTCTTGAGCATAGGATGGAATGACCGGATCAGCATGATGGGTGGTTGTTGGCTATCAAATATAACCGGCCGGTCCATATGCACGACTGATGAGCGATAGCTCGGTTGGGCGGGAGCGGCAATGCGGGATCGGGTCAGATGGCCACCACCTGCGTCCGGGGAGGGCGCCATACCGGCCACTTCCTTGGGGGACCGCTCCGGATACCCGTCGAACTCCGCCAGCACCACGCTCACCCGGTTGCCGTTCTTGAACGTGAATTGCTCCTTGAAGTGCGAACGACGCGCCTGGTCCAGGTAATGGATATTCTCCACCCGCTGGGCATCCTTGCGGCCATCCACCGTCAATTCGATCTCCAGGGTCGTATGCACGGCACGGTGCTTCACACTGCTTCGCCGCACGTGCTGGGGGCTCACCATTCCCTTAGCTCGAAGTTCTACACCGCCGGCATCGTGTAGTACCACCCGGTCGCTCCCATCGGCACCGTGGATCATGGCTGTAGCATCCATGCCGCGGATCACATGGTCCTTTTCAGTGATGATCGCATTTGTGATCCGGTACAGGGTCTGGGCCTGGGCAACGAACGGTATGCCGATCGGAAGCCATAGGAGGGAGGAGCGTCGCATGCCTGGCATGTAACTTGCGTGTATTGCAGGCTATTCACCACGAACACCCCGTGTTATGCACATCAGGATCAACCGTCGCACTCTCGGCCTTCTCGCCGCACTGCCCATCGCCCTCCTGTTGGGTTATGGCTTCCGTCCCACCCCGACCACCCAGGTATACACCTACCGGCAGTTCACTACCATCGAAAGTGTGGTACCCGGTGGGCTGGGCCGCTCACGGGTGATCATCAGTGACCAAGGCGATCAGGAAGTGGGCAGGGACCTGCTCAACTTTTACAGCATGGTCGGTATCAACTTCAAGAACATCGCGAGCAACGACCGCATGATCGTGGACCAGATCAACACGTTCACGGCCGAAGGCTGGGAGCTGCACACGGTGACCACAGGGGTGAACAGTTCGTCCAATGGGAGCGGTGGCGCCGGGATCTTCATTACGCGCTACCTCTTTCGCAAGCCGGTGTGAACGATCGCCCGGCGGCCTACGGACCGCGGTCATCGGTAACCGGCTTCCCTTAACACGCAGGCATATCGATCGATGTACCGATCGAGCTGCTTCGCCTTGTATTGCATCACGTAGCGCGGGTGCTCCACGGCCACGATACGCCCGAAGAGATGGAGGCGCTCATTCAATTTGGTGAAGTAGGCGGCATTCCTGCCCGTACCGATGCACAGCACCACATCGGTGCGCATGCCGCAGCCCACCAGGGTACGCAGCCATTCCTCCACGAAGGGGGTCACGGCCGCTTCCAATGCGGGATCATCGTAGTAGTTCAGGTTGATGGCCTTGCCGTTCGCCTGCTCCCGCACGAAACCGAGCGGACAGATGGCATGCACGTAAACCTGCTTGTAAAAGTGCTCGGCACCACCGACCGCACGGATCATCCGGTGGAAGAAGTCGCTGCTGGGTTCGTGGGTATGCATACCCCGGACAGGGATGCCCAGGTCGCTCTCGCACCGCTTGGTATCCGTGAAGGAAAGCCCGGTGCTGCCCGCACCAAGCCGTCCGGGATTGATCCCCAGCACGAGCAGGCGATCGCTTTCATCGTTGTAGTATTTCCGGTGGAAGGCCGTGACGATCCGTCGGACCTCGCTGGCATGTTCGCCGTGGAAGGGGTCGAGCACGGCCACGCCCGGGGGCAGGGTCACCTTTTCAAGCGAGAAGGAGAGCACGTGGCGCAGCAGGCGGTCGGCGAGGAGGCTCACTTGGGTGCCTGCTGGTAGATGACGATGCCGATGATCGCGTAGAGCACGTTGGGCAGCCATACGGCGAGCAAGGGGTCCATGCCCGCGTTGGTGGCCGCCACGGTGGTCAGCTTCATCGTGAAGATGTACAGGAGCACCAACCCGACACCGGCGGCCAGGTGCAGGCCGGTACCGCCGCGCACCTTGCGGCTGGCGATGCTCACTCCGATCAGGGTGAACACGTAGGTGGCGAAGGGATAGCTCGTGCGTTGATGCTTCTCGATCAGGTAGGGTGTGACCCGGTCGGCGCCCTGAGCGTTCTTCGCCGCGATGTAGGCATCGAGTTCGGCATCGCTCATGGCCATGCTCGTTTCCCAGCGTTGGCCCATGTCCGAGGGGGTCAGTGGGATCACCGTGTCCATGGCGCTGCCTTGCCGGATGAGTTCGCGGTCGCCTTGGATCACGCGTGAGAGATAGTCCTGTACATGCCAGGAACCGCGTACGCTATCGTACGCGGCCTTGTCCGCCGAGAGTTTCCGGACCAGGGAATCGCCCTGCCACTGTTCCAGGCTGAAGCGCATGCCTGTCCGGTGCTCCGCGTTCCACGACTCGAAGTAGGCGATGGAACCGGGTGCGATCTCGCGATGGATGTTCTTCTGGTCCACGTGGAAGGTGGAACGGATGTGCTCCTCCTCGAAGGCGAGCCGCACCTTGTTCGCGGCGGGGAGCACCTTGTGGTTCACGAGCAACGACATGGCGGTGAGCACCGTGGCGGCCAGGAAATAGGGCCACATGATGCGGGGAAAGCTCACACCACTGCTCAGCATGGCGATCACCTCGGTGCGGTGCGCCAGCTTGCTGGTGAACAGCAGCACGGCGATGAAGATCAGCAGCCCGCTGAACAGGTTGCTGTAATAGATCACGAAGTTCACATAGAACCGCAGGATGATATCACTTGTGGAGGCGGTCATCGTGGCGAAGTCCTGCGTCTTCTCGCTGATGTCGAAGACCACGGCGATGAGCATGATCACCACCAGGATGAAGAAGAAGGTGCCCAGGAACTGCCGGATGATATAGCGGTCCAGGGTGGTGAACATGGTGCGAATTTCGGGATCCCTACCGCATGGCCGCTGTGGCGGGTGCTGGGCCGGAGGTGCAGGACGGGTTCACAGGCGGGTGCGGAGCTTGGGCGACAAGATGCTCTTCCAGCCGGCGAAGTCGCCTTGTAGGATGTGGGCGCGGGCCTCCTTCATCAGGGCGAGGTAGAAGCCCAGGTTATGCAGACTGGCGATCTGCTGGCCCAGCATCTCATTGCTTTGGAAGAGGTGGCGCACGAAAGCACGGGAATAGGCGGTGTCCACCCAGCTATGCGCACCGGGATCCAGCGGCCCATGGTCATCGGCCCACTGCCTGTTCTTGATGTTCACGATCCCCTCGCGGGTGAAGAGCATGCCGTTACGGCCATTGCGGGTGGGCATCACACAATCGAACATGTCCACGCCACAGGCCATGTTCTCCAGCAGGTTCCAGGGCGTGCCCACGCCCATCAGGTAACGGGGCCGGTCCTTCGGCAGGATCTCGCAGCACAGTAGGGCCATGGCATACATCTCCTCCTCGGGTTCGCCCACACTGAGGCCACCGATCGCGTTGCCAACGGCATGCTTCCCGGCGACATATTCGCTGCTCTGCTTGCGGAGTTCGGGGAAGGTGCTGCCCTGCACGATGGGGAAAAGGGCCTGTTCATGGCCGTACCTGGGTTCCGTTGCACTGAACCGGGCGATGCACCGGTCCAGCCAGCGGTGGGTCCGGTGCATGCTCTTCTCCGCGTATGCCGGCTCACAGGGCCACGGGGTGCATTCATCAAAGGCCATGCAGATGTCCGCACCGATGCTGCGTTGTATATCCATCACGCTCTCCGGGGTGAAGAGGTGCTTGCTGCCGTCGATGTGGCTGCTGAAGCGCACACCCTCCTCGGTGATCTTGCGGATATCACTGAGCGAGTGGACCTGGAACCCGCCGCTATCGGTGAGGATCGGGCGGTCCCAGCCATTGAACGCATGCAGGCCACCGGCCCCTTCCAGCACCGAGGTTCCCGGCCGCAGGTAAAGGTGGTAGGTATTGCTCAGCATGATCGGCGCATCCAGGTCGTTGCGCAGTTCACGCGGGTGTACGGCTTTCACTGCACCCAGGGTGCCAACCGGCATGAAGACAGGGGTGGGGATGTCGCCGTGGTCGGTGTGGAGGACACCGGCCCGGGCGTTGGAGGCCGGGTCGTTGGCGAGCAGGGAGAAGTGCATGCGGGTACGGAGGGCGCGAAAGTAGAGGGTCTGTGGCCATGGGAGTGTGTGGGCCATGGCTTCACACCAATACCGATCGGTGTAACTTTCCGTTCATTCCCAATGATGACCCAACGAACTGCACACCTCCTGTTCCTTGCACCGTTGCTCCTCATGTGCTGCAGGAAGGAGGATTCCGAGCCCGAGCCAGCACCACCCGACCCAACGCCTGCGGCCACGTACCACGCCTCGTTCACGGCCATTCGTTCCATGGATGACCTCGGCGGAGGAGTGCCGGTATCGGCCTATTCGGCGAGGGCATCGTTCACGGCCCCGGACGGATCCCCGGTGGAAATGGACACGGTGCGGGTGAACGGCTTGGACATGGTCCAGGTGATCGCCGGTCAATACGTGGCCACCGATGTGATGGGCCTTGATCTTTCGACCGAGGAGCTGGTCTGGGTGGCTGGCGATGCCGATGCGGGATCCGACATCACGGAGCCGGTGAACGATCTCGTGTATCCGAGCGTTGGGGTGATCACGAGTGCTGACACCGTTCCGGATGGCGCCGGATACACCTTGACGTGCGATGGGGTTTCCGGCGCGGATTCGGTGGTCTTCGTACTCGGCTCTTTGCAACGCACCTTGGCAGGGAATGTGGCGACCTGTACGTTCAGCGCGGCTGAGGTGCAGGGCCTGGGCGCTGAGTTGTACATGGCCAGCATAACGGCACTTCGCGTACGGCACGGTACCATTGGTGAAGTGGCGTGCCGTTTCGGCAAAGGCTATACGCGCTCGGTCATGATCCTGGTGGAGTAGTTCGCCTGCTCGCGACCGCCACTCCTCACACCTTCATGGTCCAAACTCGTGGAATGGTCGGCGCGCTCGGTCACCGCTTCCGTCACGGTGAATAACGGATCGTGCGCCAATGCTGCCGCTGTTTGGTTGGTGGCGTGGCGGGACCCACCCCGTTGGCTTGCATTGCCGATCCTGTAAATGTGCCGATGGTGAAGCAACGGTCGATCATGGGTGACAGGGGGCGAAAGTGCGAGCACTGAAACCCCGCACCCTCTCACTTTCGCACCATTCGCCGTGATCAGTGTGGAAAGGCCGGGGTCCGGGTCTTCATCTCCGGCTCAGTAGATTGAATGTGAACACCTGACGATCGCCCACCGGCCAGCTGCGCTCCTCGAAGTACACCTCGCCGTTCTGGCCCACAAGCAGCACGGTGCTGCACCGGGTGCCATAGTCCGGACCGGTGATGAAGATGGAGGAGAGCATGCGCTCCATGGTCGTGGGCAGGCCGGTATCGGGCAATGCATGATCGGGAGCCACAGCGTCGTTGGTGAGCATTGCGAAGAGGCCTTCAGCCAGGTCCGTCCCGGCTGTACCGATGATCCGTTGCATGGCTGTTCGTGCGGCCTCCACCTTGGGCCATCGGGTGTTCAGGAAGGCGTTGCTAAGGCCGTGGATCCCCGGCGCCAATACGGTATCGGTCGGCTCGATGTTGTTGTGGTAACGCAGGGCGTCCACCGGACCATGGATCAGGTTGAAGCCATCGTACATCGAAGGTGTATCCGCATGGATGCCACGCTTCAGTGCCTGCAATACCAAGGCGCCGCGTGATGGGCCGCTGCGCGGCGCACGGCGCAGGTCGCGATGGTTGGTCAGCGCTGCGAAACGACCGGCCTGTGAAATTCCCAACCAGGTACCGCCGGCGCGCTGATCCCGACCGGCGAGGATCATCGGTGCATCCTCCCAGAAACGAGCGGCCAGCGCGGGCCGCGACCGGAACTCGTCCCGGTTGGCGGCCACGATGAGCGGGTAGAGCGGATGGACCTTGTACGCGAGGACGATCAGGCACATGGGCTGAAGGTACCACCTGCCTCCACCACGGTTCAGGAGGATCATGCCGAAGTTTGTGGCGTGCCCATCGTCCACACCGTCTACGTCATTGAACTTTCCCGCAAGGTCTTCACCGAGGATCGCCGTTTCCGGGAGGCCAACCCCCAGTACAATGGGGTGTTGGAGTGCCTGTACGTGGGCCAGACGAGCAAGACGCCCCGGGAACGCCTGCTCCAGCACCGGACCGGTGCGAAAAGTTCCAAGGGCCATAAGCTCAGCAGCGATATCGTGCGCAAGTACGGACGTTACCTGCGGCCCAGCCTGTATCAGCACATCGGCCCGCTCTCCCGCGCAGAGGCACTGGAGGTGGAGCGGGGGCTCGCCTTGGAACTACGCCGCAAGGGCTATGCCGTGTGGACGAACTGAGGCGGAT
>JADLAI010000118.1 GCA_020848295.1 Flavobacteriales bacterium | reverse complement strand
TCTCCATGAGAAGGTCCTGCACATATCCCTCATCCATCTCGGCGCTCACATCACCCACGATCCATACCACCTTGGTGGACATGCGCCCCAACGACTCCAGGGCCGCATCGAGGAAGGTGGAGCGGGAGTCGTTGATGTAATCCACACCATTGATGGTCGCCACGAGTTCCATGCGGTGCGGGCCGGAACCCTGCGTGGCAAGGCCGGCACGACGGGCATCCACCAACTGGCCACCGGCCAGGCGGAGCGGGGAGGTCGGATCCTTCTCTTCCATGTGGTCCATTGGTCGTGGTATTAAAGTGCTTTCACCGCGGCCTTGAATCGGCGGCCACGTTCCTCGTAATTCTCGAAGAGATCGAAGCTGGCACAGGCCGGACTCAGCAGGACCACATCTCCGGATTCGGCCATGCTGTTCGCGGTGGCCACGGCCTGCTCCGCGCTGTTCGTATCAACAATGAGCGGGACCAGACCTCCGAAGACCTGGTGGATCCGCGCGTTATCCGTGCCCAGGCACACCACGGCCTTCACCTTCTCCTTCACCAGTGGCAGCAAGGGACCGTAATCATTGCCCTTGTCCACCCCACCGACCACCCAGATCACGGGCTTGGCCATGCTCTCCAGGGCGTACCAGGTGGAATTCACATTGGTGGCTTTGGAGTCGTTGATGAACTCCACACCGTGTACCATGGCGACATGTTCCAGGCGATGTTCCACGTTCTGGAAATCGCTGAGGCTGTCACGTACGACCTCATTGCGGATCTCCAGGACACGGGCGGCGATCCCCGCTGCCATGGAGTTGTACACATTGTGCTTCCCTTTGAGCGCGAGTTCGATGATCGACATGTGGAAGGTGGATCGGTTTGTGGTGATGTGGAGGTGTTCGTCCTGCAGGTAGGCGCCTTGATCGACGCTGTGTTGGATGGAGAAGGGCCATGTACGCGCCTTCACGGAATGCGATCGCAGCCAGGCGTTGGACTCTGGATCATCCGCACAGTGGATGAAGTGGTCCTCTTCCCGCTGGTTCATGGCGATGCGGAACTTGCTCGCCACATACTTCTCCATGCGGTGATCGTACCGGTCCAGGTGGTCCGGGGTGATGTTCAGCAGCACCGCGACGTGCGGCCGGAACTCTCGGATCCCGTCGAGTTGGAAGCTGCTGAGCTCAAGCACGTAATAGGCGTTGTCGCCATCGGCCACGAGACCGGCGAAACTGGTACCCACGTTGCCGCCCACGGCCACATCCAGTCCGGCCTTCTGGAGGATGTGATGAGTAAGCAGCGTGGTCGTGGTCTTTCCGTTGCTTCCGGTGATCGCCACGATACGGCCGTTGGCATAACGGTATGCGAACTCGATCTCGCTGATCACCGGAATGCCCTGGTCGCGTGCGGCCATGACCAGCGATGCCGTTTCCGGGATGCCCGGGCTCTTCACGATCTCATCAGCGGCCAGGACACGTGCGGCGCTGTGCCCCCCCTCCTCGAAGTCGATGCCCGCCGCTCTCAACGCGTCGCGATAGGACGGTTTCACCGACCCGTGGTCGCTCACGAACACATCGAGGCCGTGTTTCCGTGCCAGCCGCGCCGCACCAACACCGCTCTCCTGCGCTCCGAGTATGACGAGCTTCTTCATCGCAGTTTGAGGGTTACGATGGAGAGCACGGCCAACATGATGCCCACGATCCAGAAGCGGCTCACGATCTTGCTCTCGTGGATCCCGCGCTTCTGAAAATGGTGGTGCAGCGGTGACATCAGCAGGATCCGGCGACCTTCGCCGTACTTCCTGCGTGTGTACTTGAAGTAGGACACCTGGGCCATCACGCTCAGGTTCTCCACGAGGAAGATGCCGCAGAGCACGGGGATCAACAACTCCTTCCGCACCAGGATCGCCAGTGTAGCGATGATCCCCCCAAGCGCCAGGCTGCCGGTATCGCCCATGAACACCTGTGCCGGATAGGCGTTGTACCAGAGGAAACCGATGCATGCGCCGAGCAGGGCGCCGATGAACACCGCGAGTTCACCGCTGCCCGGGATGTACATGATGTCCAGGTACTGGGCGAAGAGGATATTGCCGCTCACATAGGCCAGAATGCCCAGTGCGAGCACCATGATCGCCGAGGTGCCGGTGGCCAGTCCATCCAGCCCGTCGGTGATGTTCGCCCCATTGCTGACAGCGGTGATGATGAAGATGACGATGAGGATGTAGAGCACCCAGGTGTATTGGCGCGCACCGTTGCCGAAGAGCTTGGCAAGGATGGAGGAGTAGTTGAGCTCGTTGTCCTTCACGAAGGGGATGGTGGTGTTCGGCGACTTCCGGTTCAGCATGAAGTGCGGTGTCCCATCCTCTTCGGTGATGATGTGTACGTCCTTCTCGTCGAACTGCTGGGCAATGACCTCCGGAACTTCCACACGGGTGCGGATCTCCGGGTGGAAATAGACCGTGGCCCCGATGATGATGCCCACACCGACCTGGCCCACCACCTTGAACTTGCCGGCAAGGCCACGTTTGTCCTTCTTGAAGACCTTGATGTAGTCGTCGATGAAGCCGATGGCACCGAGCCATAGGGTGCTCACGAGCAGTAGGAGGATGTAGATGTTGTCGAGACGTGCGAAGAGCAGGGTGGGGATGATGGTGGCCGAAAGGATGATGAGGCCGCCCATCGTTGGAGTGCCTTGTTTCTGGACCTGCCCTTCGAGTCCCAGATCGCGCACGGTCTCCCCCACCTGCATACGTCGAAGCAGGTTGATGATCCCCTTACCCCACCACAACGAGATGAGCAACGAGACGAATACCGCCAGTGCCGCTCGGAAGGAGATGAAGCCGAACAAGCCCGCACCGGGGACGCTTGCGCCAAGCCGATCGAAGAGGTGGTACAGCATTACTTGTGGAGGAGTTCGAGGGTTTCCTGCAACACAGCCACATCATCGAAGGGGTGCTTCACCCCGTTGATCTCCTGGTAGGTCTCGTGGCCTTTTCCGGCGATGAGCACCACATCCCCTGCCCTGGCGATCCCCACCGCCTGGCGTATGGCCTCGCGCCTGTCCTGGTTCACGAACACGCGGGACTGGTCACCGGCCTGTACACCTTGGCGCATCTCGTTGAGGATGT
>JADLAI010000117.1 GCA_020848295.1 Flavobacteriales bacterium | reverse complement strand
TTGTTCATCGGAAGCAAGGCGATGGTGGAGGCGGCGACGAAGGCGTAATACCATCTCACAACGGAAGGGCTCCCCAAGAGATGCGTAAATGGTATGAGGTCCGCCGTCATCGTTCCGGGCCGGGACACGTGGGCGGTGGATGACGGTGTACGGGGGTTTGCGGATCGATGAGCGGATCATCACGGATGTCCAGGCTTCTCACCGAATGATCTCTGGGGAAATGACCGTGTCGGGCCTGTTGCCCGGAACCTATACACCCGCCCCTTGGGTCACGTGGCCCGGGTCGCTGACCAGATCGAGGGTCAAGTCCGCCTGAGCCCGGCAATTCCGCGCATTCCTCGACCTGTGCGGGGACATCGCTGCCTCACCGCATCGGCTTCAGACAACCCCGGGTAGGTCCAGCTTTCCAAGGCTCCCGTTCTCCCGGTACGCTTCCATGCCGTTCACCACCGGCGCACCCCCTAAATTTGATCGCTTCCAGTCTTCCCATGCGATCACACCTGCTCCTTCTTTGCCTGCTCTTTGTAGGGACCACTCCACTTCGCGCACAGTCCGTTGCCATTCCGGGCGACCTGCTCATCATGCTGGCACCTGGCGCCACGCCCCACAAGGTCGCCGCTGATCTGGAGTACCTGCACGGAAGCCGTACGGGGATCACGGTGGTGCATGAAGTGAGCACTCCATTGCGTACCTGGCTACTGCGCTTCGACCCAGCACGGGCCGATCAGGCGGCCATGTTGCGTGCCGCCCGCGGCCACCGGGATGTGTTGCTGGCACAGAACAACCATCACGTGGAGCTGCGCGAAGTGCCCGGAGACCCCCATTACGGCCAACAATGGCATCATGAGAACATCAACAGCGAGGCGGCCTGGGACATCAGCACCGGTGGCCTCACCGCCGATGGGGATACCATCGTGGTGTGCATCATCGAGAATTGTGACCTCCCCCACCCGGACCTGATCGGCAACGCCTGGTTCAACCATGCCGAGGTGCCCAACAACGGGATCGATGACGATGCGAACGGCTACGTGGACGATTTCCGCGGGTGGAACCCGAATGCCGGGAACGATCAGGTGTACAGCGGCTCACATGGCACCCAGGTGGCCGGCATGATCGGTGCGGTGGGGAATAATGAAGTGGGTGTCGTCGGCGCCAACTGGAACGTGAAGATGATGGTGGTGTTCAACTCCGGTGCGAACGATGCCGGCGTGCTCGCTTCGCACAGTTATCCGCTGATCATGCGCCGGATGTACAATGACACCGACGGGCAGAAAGGGGCTTTCGTGGTGGCCACCAACGCCAGCTGGGGTATCAATGGTGGCCAGCCCGCCGATGCACCCATCTGGTGTGCGATGTACGACTCCTTGGGCAGCGAGGGTGTGCTCAATTGCGGCGCCACCGCCAACAACGATGTGGATGTGGATGTCGTGGGCGACCTGCCGACCGCTTGTCCCAGTGATTTCATGATCAGTGTGACAGCCACCAACGTCAATGACCAACGCACCTTCTCCGGTTATGGTCTTACCACGATCGATGTGGGAGCACCCGGTGAGAACGTGTATACCACGCGGATCAACGATGCCTACGGCCTCACTTCGGGCACCAGCTTCGCCAGCCCGCTCACCGCCGGGGTGGTGGGCCTGCTGTACAGTGCGCCCTGTGCCACGATGATGTCCCTGGTCAAGGATGATCCGGAGCAAGGGGCACTCTACATCCGGGACATGCTGTTCCAAGGGGTGGACCAGGTGGGCAACCTGCCCGGACAGACCGTGACCGGTGGCCGTATCAATGCAGGAACGAGCATGCAGCTGATCATGAACGAATGTGGTGTATGCCCCACGCCCTACAACCTCCAGGTACAGACCGTTTCGATCAACGCTGCCTCGCTCAGCTGGGAATCGTTCGTTGGCGACCTGTTCGATCTGCGTTATCGCGCCACGGGCACCTCCACCTGGACGGAAGTGAACGGGTTGACCGCGCCGAACCACATCGCCACGGACATCGTGCCTTGCACTCCCTATGAATTCCAGGTGCGCACCCACTGCACGGAGGAGACCAGCGAATTCACCGAGGTCTTCACCTGGAACAGCGATGGTTGCTGTGTGGCCCCGGCCGGTATCGCCCAAGGTGCCAGTGATCCGCTCTCCGTGACCATCCAATGGGTGCCGGTGCTCGCTGCAGATGGCTACGAGGTGCGCTACGCCGCGCTTGGTTCATCCGATCAACTCATCGTGGGCGGGATCACCGAGAGCACCTGGACACTGACCCCACTGGAGGCCTGCACGCAATACAGCGTGCAAGTGCGTACCGTCTGTGATGGCGTACCGTCGGATTGGTCCGTAGCGGTCACGGTGGGAACGGCCGGCTGTGGCGCCTGCACCGACCTGCCCTACTGCCCTACTGCGGGTGGTGATACCGGCGACGAATGGATCGCGAATGTGCTGCTGGGCGATATCGATCACGATTCGGGGGCCAGCGACGGTTATGAGGACCACACCGATGTGAGCACCGACCTGATCGTGGGGCAGACCTACGCCATCCGATTGAGTCCCGCCTTCAGCAATTTCGAATTCAATGAATGGTTCCATGTGTGGGTGGACCTGGACCAGAACGGTGCGTTCGACGCTCCGGACGAACTGCTCTTCGATAGCGGCGTGGCCGATAACGAACCGGCACAGGGTTCGATACAGATCCCAGCGAACACCGGGGTAGGCACCTCGCGTATGCGGGTGATCATGCAGTACAGCGCCGCACCCGGACCGCCATGCAGTGCCTCCTTCGACTATGGGGAGGTGGAGGACTATTGCATCACATTCGCCACGAATACCGGAATGGCCGTGGAGGAGATCCCCACGAGTGAGGGTCTTCTCCTTTATCCGCAACCGGCCAGCTCCCAGGTCACGGTGCGATGTGCCATGGGCCCTGGCGAACTGACGGTGTTGGATGCCACCGGTCGTGTGGTGCGGAACGCCCGCATGATCGGCAACACCCACTTGCTGGAGACCGCCGATCTCGCATCGGGCACCTATGCGCTTCTGGTGACGCATCGTGGGGGTGCCGTGGAGCGCGGCCGATTGGTGGTGGCACACGCCCGTTGACCGTACACCGCCCTTCGGATCGCACTGGACAAGCCGACCTGATGGCAATTGAGTGTGGGGTGCGGACCGTAGTCCTCCCGCCCGCTCCCTTATTCCAATTCGCAGTTAAGGGTGGTCCAAGGATGCAATGCGATCCTTTCGCAGTGCGATACGACGGGATCGTTGCGTAGCGGGGACTACGGAACGAGCCCGGCGGTGAAGCAATGCGGAAAAAAGGCAAGCAGATCGGGCCGGACCCTTTTGCGAGATGGTATCAGGCACCATTCGCCCTGATCGGGAGGAAAGCAGCATGTTCGGGCCTATTCCTCCCGGTAAGTAATTTCGGCGGTGCATGAAGGGGATCTCCGCCGTCATCATCACCCGGAACGAAGCGCACAACATCGCACGTTGCCTCATCTCCCTGCAATTGCTGGTGGATGAGGTGATCGTGGTGGATGCCCAAAGCACCGATGGCACGGCCCGCATCGCCACGGAGCATGGAGCGAAGGTGATCGTGCGTGCTTGGACCGATTATGCCGACCAGAAGAACTTCGCCAACACCCAGGCGCAAGGCCCCTACCTGCTCTCGATCGATGCGGATGAGGCGATCTCCGCAGCGTTGCGCACCTCCTTGGTACAGGCCACGAAGGACGGGTTGTCCGGTGCTTATCGTTTCGCACGGCTCACCAACTATTGCGGCACCTGGGTGCGGCATGGTGGCTGGTACCCCGATGACAAAGTGCGCCTCTTCCCCAAACAGCATGGCCGCTGGAAGGGCGAACATGTTCACGAGGAGCTTCAACTCGATCCCGGCACACCGGTCCACGAACTCGCAGGCGACCTCCTGCACTACTCCTATCCGACAGTAGCCTCACACAAGGAACGCATCGAACGGTACAGCGACCTGCACGCCCGCAAGTTGCTCGCGGAAGGTAAGCGACCCGGCCTGTTGAAGCGCATGTTCTCCCCATGGGTGAAATTCATCCAGGGCTATGTCCTGCGGCTTGGCTTCCTCGATGGAAAGGCCGGCTACTCCATCGCATGCCTCAGCGCACGCGCCGTCCATTTGAAATATGCCAAACTCCAACGTTTGCGTGAGGAGGGCACCTGAGCACATCGTCCTGAGCCGACCGGACAGCATCGGAGATGTGATGCTTACGCTGCCCATGGCCGGCCTGCTGAAACGCACGTTCCCCGGTGTACGCATCACCTTCCTGGGGCGCACCTACACCCGGCCCGTGCTTGCCTGTTGTGCGCACGTGGACCAGACCATCGCCATCGACGAGCTCGCATCGGGCGATGCTCCGGATCGGTTGCGGGCGTTGCAGGCCGATGTGTTGATCCATGTGTTCCCGCATCGGCAGGTGGCCACCTGGGCGAAACAGGCAGGGATCGCAGTACGCATCGGCACCGGTCATCGCTGGTGGCATTGGACCACCTGCACACACCGCGTATCCTTCACTCGCAAACGCAGCGAGCTGCACGAGTCCCAGTTGAACCTGCAGTTGATGGCCCCATTGATGGAGGTACCATCGCTCTCTACGAGCGCACTTGCGGACCTGGCTGGTTTCAAGCCACCCGAAGCCTCCTCGCGTGTGGCTGAATGGCGGCGGCCCGGGACACGGCTGGTGATCCTACACCCTGGCTCAAGGGGCAGTGCGGTGGAGTGGGGACCCGAGAACTACGCCACCTTGATCCGCTTGTTGAACGAGGGGCCATATACCGTGGTCGTCACCGGCACCGCCGAAGAGGCGGATACGTACCGCAGGAGCCTACCACTCACCGGGCCGCGGACCATTGACGCGGGCGGTTTGCTCTCCCTGGACGAGTTGATCGGTCTGATCGGCGTGAGCGATGCCCTGGTGGCCGCCAGCACCGGACCCCTCCACATCGCTGGGGCCTGTGGCATCCGTGCGATCGGCCTGTATGCGCCGCGACGTCCGATCCATCCCGGCCGCTGGGCCCCCATCGGGAAGGATGCTCATGCCCTGGTGGCCGATCCCGCCTGCCCCACCTGCGCCGCCGGTGGGGCGTGTGATTGCATCCGCCGGATCACACCAGGGCGCGTGCAGGCCCTGCTGCAAGGGATCCCCCTTCCTTGACCGTTGGCGCGGCGAACACGAGCAGCGTGTAATACAAGGCGAAGAAGGTCGCCCCGACCTGCGTCTCGATCGTATCATCGGTGAGGCAGGAGATCCCGAAGATGATGGCCCAGGCAAGGAACAGGGGGCGCTTGCATGCACCGAGACGCCAGGCCGGGTACCACCACGTGTATAGGGCGAAGCACAGGCCGAGCACGCCGAAGCTGATCCACAACGTGAGGTATTCGTTGTGCGCACGATGCCGCCATTCGGTGGAGAGCATGGAGGCCGACCGTTCATATTCCTCCTTGAAGGCCCGCTCCGTGTCGCCCGTGCCCACGCCGATCAGGACGTTCGAGCGCGCGATGCGCCATCCGACCTTGAGGTATTCGATCCGCATGGCCACGGAATGACCGTCCGCCACCCCCTTCGTGCGGTACTGTTGTAGTTCAAGCACCACTTCATCAAAACGCGCATGCAGCCCTCCCCACCTTCCGGGATCGGCATTGGTGATCCCGCGCTCGATGGCCTGGATATCCGCATCGTTCAGTGAGGCCAGCCCCACGCTGTCCTTCCGAAGCCCTTTGGAAGCCATGTACCTGACCAGGGTGCTCCAGATGGGGTGGCCCTTGTCGTCATCCGCCTGGTATGCGCGCGTTCCACGTCGTGCCCAGCCCCGCTCCAGTTCGCCGGGGGCCACGTACATCCAAACGTGGTGGCCGTTCTCCATCTGCGTCGCCTGGACGTCGTGCAGGTATTGCTCCCCTCCGGCCGTGTGCTCGAACTTCCCGATGATCGCGGGGTCGGGTGTGTGGAAGCGTGTGCAGACCTCGTTCCAGACCAGGAGTGTGAGGAGTACCGGTACGGCAACAAGCAACACCTGAAGCACCTTGGCGAGTGGGCCTCCCCGTGCTGTTGCCCAACGCCGAACGAATACGACCGCAACGACCAGGAGAATGACGTAGCCCTGTATGCTGCCCAGCCTATCGATGAAGAACAGCGCCCAGAGCCCGGCGACGTGACCCGCGATACGCAACCACGACGGGCCACCCCGATCGAGCACGAAGACCACCACCGCCATGCAGAGCAGTAAGGTGAGCCTGATGTGGCTGATGAAGACCGACAAGGCCCGGTAGTCGGTCGTGTGCCCATCCTGTGCGACCAGGCTGGCGATGGTGCTCACCACCGCGCTCCAAGCCCCCAGAAGAAGGACCGCCCTGAACTCGTTCGGATGCAACCTGGGTGAGGCGGCCAACACCGCACCAAAAGCCAGGACCGGCAACAGGATCCGCACCAGATCCACGCCCCAGTCCAGGTCCGTGGTCCACGCCAGGCCGAGCACGTGAAGCAGGAAGAAGCCGATGAACAACACGGATGGCACCTGGCAGAAGGCGCGTTGGAACCGTGCCTTGAGGTCCTTGTGTACCACCCCTTCGGCCAGCCAGTTCACCACCAGCATGAGTTGTGCGATGCTCACGAAGGCCTTGCTCCACGGAAGCATGACCACACAAAGGGCCAACGCACCGACATGCGTTGCACGAAAGGCACCGCGACCCCGCAGCAGGTCCGAGGTCGCGGCGATCATCGGCGATCTATTTGCCCGGGTTGATGGCCGTGAGCACCTTCATGTACTCCGGGCCGTTCAACAGATCCACCGCCGACCGCACCGTGGGGTCGGTGGCCAGCGCCGCCTTCGCACGACCGGTCTGGAAGTAGTACCGACCCACGATCTCATTGCGCAGTACCTCCTCGATGTCCGTGCGGAAGCGCATGAGCTCCTCCATGCGGTCCGGTGCAAGCTCGGCATGCAGGGCTTCCATCTGTGCCTTCGCATGGTCGTAATACCGCTCTTTCTTGGCCGCTTCCTCCAGCTTCTTGAACGCTTCGAGCGTTTCCGTGTCGTACTCGAAGTTCTTGTCCTTCACATGGTCCACGAACTCCTGGTACAACGCATCGCCCACCCTGAAATCCGCGGCAGGCCCGATCGTCGGATGCGAGAGCCGGTAGGTGGTGGCGAAATCGAAGAAGAGGTCCTTGGCGTACAGGCCACCGACGACCTTGGCGAGCTCGGGGTCGGTCACGGCCACATCCGGTAGGATCCCCCGTCCATCAAAGACCGGACGGCCATTGCGTGTCTTGAACTCGGCGATGGTCTCCGCCTTCACCTCCTCGGCCTTACCGAGGCTGTCCCGGTGCGAATAATCGAGCTTCTGAATGCACCTGCCACTGGGGATGTAGTACTTCGCCACGGTCACCTTCAACTTGCTGTTGTAATAAAGGTCCCGCGTTTGTTGCACCAGACCCTTGCCGAAGGTGCGCTCTCCCACGATCACCGCACGGTCCAGGTCCTGCAACGCACCGGAGACGATCTCACTGGCACTGGCGCTCTGGCCATCCACCAGCACCACCAACGGGATCGTGGCATCCACGGGTTCGCTCAAGGTCTTGTAGGTCTTGTCCCATTCCGGGATCTTACCGCGCGTCTCCACCACCAATTCGTTCTTCGGCACGAACAGGTTCACGATGTTGACCGCCTCGCGCAGCAATCCTCCACCATTGCCACGCAGGTCGAGGATCAGCTTCGAGGCACCCTGGTCCTTCAACTCCTTCATCGCTGCTCGCACTTCCTGTGAAGCGGTCTGTGTGAAGCTGTTCAGCTTGATGTAGCCCACCTTGTTCACCGTATCGACCAACCCCTTGTATGGCACATCCGGGATCTTGATCTCCTCGCGAGTGAGGGTGTGCGTGACGGGTTCCATGCCCTGGCGTTGGGTGATCACCTTCACCGCGCTGCCGGCCTGCCCCTTCAGCAGCTTGCTCACCTCATCGGTCTCCATGCCGGCGATACGACGGCCATCCACCTCCAGGATCTCGTCGCCCGCCCATATCCCGGCCTTCATTGCCGGGTAGCCCTCGTACGGGTCGCTCACGTAAACGCGGTCCTTGGAGCGCTTGATCAGCGCGCCGATGCCGCCGTACTGGCCGGTGGTCATGAAGCGGTAATCCTCCATGTCGCTCTCCGGGATGTACTGCGTGTACGGATCGAGCGAGTTCAGCATCGCATCGATCCCGGTCTTCATCAACTTGCCGGGCTGCGTATCATCCACGTAGTAGATGTTGAGCTCCTTGTACAGTTCCGTGAAGATCTCCAGGTTCTTGCTGATCTCGAAGTAACTGTCCGCAGCGGAGATGGTGACGGCACCACCGCTCACGATGGCCGCGCCCATCAACCAGGTCTTCCACCGGCCAGTGCGATCCTGTTTCTGTTTATCCATTTTTCTTCGTTGTTGGTGGGACGGGGTCGTGCCCTTGGCCGCCCCAAGGATGACAAGATAGGATGCGCTTGAGGGTGAGCCAACCACCCCGGAAGGCGCCATGGGTGCGCAGGGCCTCCAAGCCGTATGCCGAACAGGTGGGGGTGTACCGGCAGGCTCCGGGCAACAGGGGCGACAGCAGGTGGCGGTACAAGTGGACCAGGCCGATGAGCGGAAGTGCCAACAACTTACCCATGTTTCTCCATCCAACGATCCAATAGGCGCGAAAGTCTTTCACGTGTCTCGGCCAGGGACAGAAGGTTCCTACTTTGATAGATGAAGAGCCACGCATACTGCCTGTCGGCCTTTTGTGCCCGGTCCAGGACCTGTGCCTTGTCCAGCCGGTAGGCCTCACGCATCAACCGGCGCATGCGGTTGCGGTCCACGGCCAGCTTCATATAACGTTTCGGTATGGCGAATGCCACTTGGGCACGGGCGGTGGTCGGAAGTTCCATGGCCCTACCCACGAGCCTGATCGGTGGATCCTGGATGGACCGCCCCTGTTCGACCACCTCAGCGATCCGAAGACGCCCGGTCAACCGCTCGTGTTTGCTGAAGGTAGGCCGCTCCATGGGTGACGGGCGGGGAGTACGGCGAAGTGCAGGGCAGATGCCGCTCCTGCCTCACTTCTTCTTGGCCTCCCGCTTGATGAAGAGTTCCATGGCCCCGGTCATGCTCGGTGCCTCGGGCAAGGGTGCTTCGAGGTCCAATCGGTAGCCATTGTCGCGCACGGCCTTGGAAGTGGTGGGACCGAATGCGGCGATGAAGACCCCGTTCTGCTTGAACTTCGGAAAGTTCTTACGAAGGCTCTCCACTCCTCCCGGACTGAAGAACACCAGCATGTCGTACTCCAGCTTCTTGATATCGCTCAGGTCGCTGGCCACGGTGCGGTAGAACACCGCATTCGTGTAGTTCACATTGGCCTTGTCCAGCAGGTCGGGGATCTCGCCCTTCTGGATGTCGCTGCAGGGCACCAGGTACCGCTCGTCCTTGTGCTTCTTGATCACGTCCATCAGATCGAAGAAGGTCTGCTTGCCGATGAAGACCTTGCGCTTGCGGTAGACGATGTACTTCTGCACGTAATAAGCGACGTTCTCGCTCACACAGAAGTACTTCATCGACTCCGGTACGGTAAGGCGCAGTTCCTTGCACATGCGGAAGAACTGATCCACCGCGTTGCGGCTGGTGAGCACGATGGCCGTGTGATCCAGAATGTTGATGCGCTCCTGCCTGAAATCCTGGGCAGGCACCGCCTCTACCTGGATGAAAGGACGGAAGTCGATCCGCAAGCCGTACTTCTTCGCCAGTTCGTGATAGGGCGACTTCTCATCCGTGGGTGCTGGCTGCGATACGAGGATGGTCTTGATCTTCAAGGCCGATCGGCTTAGGAAGTGGGACTATTCGGTGGATGGGCCACGCCAGGTATGCACCGCCAAGAGGACAGGCATCAATTCGGCGGCGCAAAAATAAATAATAATGTACCGGAGCGGGATCCCCTCCCCCAGGCCGATCCACACCCCTCGTAACCAACGGTATACCAGGAGGACCCCCAGGACGATACCCCCGGCCAACAAGGCTCCGGTGCGCCAGGTGGGCCGGTAGGCGATCCCCACCACCAGGGGCAGTAGGGCGAGGCCGGCCATGATGAACACCAGGAGGCCGGTGTAGGTGTATTCCTGCATCCCGGCATCGATCCGGAGCATGGCACCCAGCGCCCGCAGGAGCACGAAATGCCCCATGACCAAGGCCACCACCACGCCCAACGGGACCAGGTAGGTGCCCCCCCAACCATTGAGCCGCATGGCCTGCCAGGTGAACAGGGCCAATAACGCCCCCCCGATGAGCAACAGGCCGAGGAATGAGCGATCCCGCAGCCCCATCTCTTCGCGAAGGGCCTGCCTGCCCAGTCGTATGCTGAACATCGAGCGGCCGAGCGATCGCCATTTCCGAGGCGCGCCCAGTTGGACCAAGGCCATCAGGGTAAGCACCACCAGAAGCAGTACAGTGACCCACTCGGCGCTAAGCGGGTCGGCCGTACGGAGGTGGTCTCCGGTGGGCAGGGCATTCCCCATTCAAGCGCGAAAGTATCATCCACCAGCGCCCGAACCCCTTGCTACTTTTGCCCCGCCGACCGTCGTAACCCCATCACCCTCCGAACACACGGCCCCGCCATTGCCCATGAGCAACACCTCCGCACCCGCTGCCAAGAAGAATACCACCGACCTGTTCCAGGCGCACGACCATTACCTGGTGGATGAACTGCTCAGCGATGAACAAAAGTTGATCCGCGATGCGGCCCGCAAGCATGTGAGCAAGCACCTCAAGCCCATCATCGAGGACCGGTTCGAACAAGCCACGTTCAGCAAGGACATCATTCCCGGCCTCGCGGAGATCGGTGCCTTCGGCCCCTTCGTGCCAGAGGAGTACGGTGGCCCCGGACTGGACCAGATCAGCTACGGCCTGATCATGCAGGAGATCGAGCGCTGCGACAGCGGCCTGCGCAGCCTGTGCAGTGTACAGGGGTCGCTGGCCATGTACCCCATCTGGAAGTACGGCAGTGAGGAGCAGAAGAAGAAGTGGCTGCCCGACATGGTGCAGGGGAAGAAGATCGGTTGCTTCGGCCTCACCGAGCCCGATTTCGGCAGCAATCCGAGCGGCATGGTCACCACCTTCAAGGACATGGGGGACCACTACCTGCTGAACGGCGCCAAGATGTGGATCAGCAACGCCCCCTTTGCCGACCTGGCCATCGTGTGGGCCAAGGCCGAGAACACCGAGGGACGCATCCATGGCCTCATTGTGGAGCGCGGCATGGAGGGCTTCACCACCCCCACCACGCACGGCAAACTGTCCCTTCGCGCCAGTCCCACCGGCGAACTGGTGTTCGACAACGTGAAGGTACCCAAGGCCAACCTGCTGCCGAACAAGAACGGCCTGGGCGCCCCCATGGGTTGCCTCGATAGTGCGCGTTACGGCATCGCCTGGGGTACGCTGGGTGTGGCCATGGAGTGTTACGACACCGCCCTGCGCTACAGCAAGGAACGCATCCAGTTCGGCAAACCCATCGGTGGCTTCCAGCTCACGCAGAAGAAACTGGCCGAGATGATCACCGAGATCACCAAGGCACAGTTGCTCACCTGGCGCCTCGGCACCCTGCGCAACGAGGGCCGCGCCACCACCCAGCAGATCAGCATGGCCAAGCGCAACAACGTGCATCTGGCCCTTACCGTGGCCCGCGAAGCACGCCAGATGCTCGGTGGCATGGGCATCACCAACGAATACCCCATCATGCGCCACATGATGAACCTGGAGAGCGTGGTGACCTACGAGGGCACGCACGACATCCATCTGCTGATCACCGGCGCGGATGTGACCGGGATACCGGCGTTCAAATAGGGCACCACGGACCTGCGGCCTGTCCCATCCCGATCGTTCGCACAGGGTCTCCCTCCGGGGACCCTGTGTCATTTCGGACAAAACACACGGTCGTCCTCCACATCTCCTTGTTCGCCCGTCGGCCACATCATCGCACCAGCAGCCCACTGACCTCGATAATTTCACTTCATGAAGAGGCTGCACCTGCTCGTCGCACTCCTGGGCTTGTTCACAGGCGCGGTGAGCACACCAGCGCAAACCACGCTCAACACCTACTATGTGGTCCCGCCCACCAACGGCTGCGATGGCGTGTGGGCCTTCGGACCATACTCAGCCTTGTGGAGCGCATGCTCAGGACCCTATACCTGGACATTCGACCCGGTCGATTGTGTGGATGGCTCGCAATGGGGACAGCCCCTTGCGCTCAACGTGGTCGGCGACACCATCATCATGGACCTCTGCTCGCAGCCGTGCGACTTCCTGTTCTACGGCGACACCGGCCTGTGCCTGTGGTGCTTCTGCGGACCGCTCATTCCCACGAACATTACCGGCGAAGCGGTCCAAGCCTCCTTTTCCATCGGACCTAATCCCGTGCCGGCAAGCACGCCCACGCTCGTCCTGCATGCGAACGACCAGCGCTCGAGGACCGTCCATGTATTGGACATGGCCGGAAGATCACTGTTGAGGACCTCGGTATGCGGCGATCGGACGGAACTTGACCTCGGTCACATACCCGTCGGCAGCTACCTCCTGTTGGCCCGGGACGGCACCGGCCGCATGACCTCCCTCCGGTTCCAGGTCGAATGACATGCGTGTGGGCAGCACGCAATGACAAGCCCGGACCTGACCAGGCGGTCGGAACCATCCATAGCCCCTTCTCGTTCACTTCTTTCATCCCCTTTCGCCATACAGAGGCGCCTGAAGATGCGCTGCTATTCTTCCGTGTGACGATACGGAATGGTCGCCTTGATCGATCAACCCACCTTGGTCCGGGAGCGCCGCGTCCATCAACAAGTGCGCATGGAATTCCGGGGTCGAAGGTCCGCCGTTGCATGTGCACTCCCCGATAGTTTTGGTCGCGATCAACGCCTTGTACGAACTCAAGCGGTGATCCTCACGTAGAAGGCGCTTCGCCAGCGCACTGCCGGATGCTTTTCAACTCGATCGATTTCGCGATCTTCCTACCGATCGTCTTCCTTTTATACTGGGCGCTGAACAAGCGTCTACTGCTACAGAACGCCTTCCTCATCCTGTCCGGCTTCGTCTTCTATGGCTGGTGGGATTGGCGTTACCTCGGCCTGCTCATCTTCACCTCAGGCACGGACTATCTGGTGGCCCTCGGTATGGAGCGCACCGACGATGATCGCCGCCGCAAGTGGTTGCTGGCTGTCAGTCTCATCGCCAACCTCGGCCTCCTGGGCTTCTTCAAGTACTACGACTTCTTCATCACCAGTTTCCACCAGGCTTTCACGGTGATGGGCCTCCCCTTCCACCTGAGCACCTTGAACCTGATCCTGCCCGTGGGCATCAGCTTCTACACGTTCCAGAGCCTGAGTTACACGATCGATGTGTATCGCAAACAGTTGCGGGCCACGAAGCACCCGATCACTTTCTTCGGCTTCGTGAGCTTTTTCCCGCAGATGCTCGCCGGCCCGATCGAGCGTGCCCGGCATATGATCCCACAGTTCGAGAACACTCGCACGTTCGACATCGCCATGGCGCGCGATGGCCTGCGACAGATGCTGTGGGGCCTATTCAAGAAGATCGTGGTGGCCGACAACTGCGCCCAGATCGTGAACCATTTCTACGCATCTCCCGAACAGCACAACGGCGCCACGCTCCTGCTGGCCACAGTGCTCTTCGCTTTCCAGATCTACGGCGACTTCAGTGGATACAGCGACATCGCCATCGGTTGTGCACGGCTCTTCGGGTTCGAACTGATGCGCAACTTCGCCTTCCCCTACTTTTCCCGCGATATCGCCGAGTTCTGGCGTCGCTGGCACATCTCGTTGAACACCTGGTTCCGCGACTACGTGTACATACCACTGGGTGGAAGTCGTGGCAACAAGGCCTTCGTGGTGCGGAACACGATGATCATCTTCCTGGTGAGCGGGTTCTGGCACGGCGCCAACTGGACCTTCATCGCGTGGGGCGCGATCAATGCACTGTTCTTCCTTCCGCTCGTGGTCATGGCACGCCACAAGACCATGAGCGGTACCGTGGCCGAAGGGCGCATGTTGCCCACGGCACGTGAGTGCAGTGGTATGCTGCTCACCTTCGCGATGGCCTGCTTCGCCTGGATCTTCTTCCGCTCCCAGGACATGCACCAGGCTTATACCGTGATCGGCCGCATCTTCTCCTCCTCGCTGTTCGAGGCGCCCGAAGTGTCCAGCATGCTCACGCTGGTCATCTCCCTCTTCGGCATCGGGCTCACGGTGTTGATCGAGTGGATAAGCCGTGAAAAGCAGTATGGGCTGCAACTGGATGGCAAGGCGACCAGACCGGTACGCTACGCCCTGTATTACGCCATCATCGCCATCATCATCGTGTGTGCGCCTCTCGGCGGCGGCGAGTTCATCTACTTCCAGTTCTGAACCATGGTACGCCGCTTCCTTCTCCAGTGTATCAAACTATCCCTACCGGTGCTGGGGCTATTCGCGCTGGTGGCCTGGATCGACCCCTACCAGCTCTACCATACCGGCGGCCCCATACCGCGTGCGCTGAAGGAGAAGAACCTCTACCACAGTGGCCGCACGATGCCCTTCAGCAACATGCTCTGGAAACTGGTGGAGCTCCGGCGCGAGCCTTCGCCCAACATCCTGCTGGGCGATAGCCGGCTCTCCTATTTCGACCTGGACAGCCTGGAGCACCTGACCGGCGATCGTTATTACAACCTCGGTGTACCAGGCGGGAATTACGTGACCATGGACCACCTGTTCCATTACGCGGACAGCCTTGCCACCCTGCGGAATGTGGTGGTACAGGTGTCTTTCCGCGGCATGCATGCCAGCCAGACATTCGACATCTATGCCGAACCCGCAACGATCCTGGCCCAGCCCTGGTCATACGTGTACAACCGCCGGGTGATCGAGGCGGCCGGACTGAACCTCTACTCCCTGATATTCCCCGACGCGATCGCGTATGACGTACCTGGTGAGGACCAGTGGCGGACGGTACTGGATGCGGAGAAGGCAGCGGCCCAGGACTGGGTGATGGATACCACCGTGTACCAGAAACTCGCACACATGGCCGAACGATGCCGTGCAGAAGGCGCCCGACTGGTGTTCGTGGAATACCCCACGCACCCGGACCTGCAACGGATCATGCACGATGCCGACCTGGACGCTGCGCGAAAGGGATATCTTGATCGTTTGCGCACCATGGCCCCCGTGATCGACCTCGATCAGCCGGGCCTGTTCCCGACTGATCGCAGCTTCTGGCGCGATCCGCTCCACCTGACCGTGGATGCCCAACGGGCACTTATCGCGCGGATCTGGGCGGAGGCCGGGTAGGGTCGGGTCCCAACGTGGTCAGTTAGGCTCCGATCGGCGCCAAACCACCTGCTGGGGGGCGTGATCCGGTCGGTCGGCCCGCTGGTGGTTCATCGATGATCTCCCGCTTAGCCGTCGAGCTTGGAAGCCAGTCGGTCGGTCCACATGTGTTATTCGTAGAATCAACGGCTATTCCGACGAAATCAGCGGTACCGGTCGTGGGACCGGGCCGTTGCCTGACCAACCCCGGTTTCGGGGCGCCGAAGCCTTCGCCATTCGTGCTTTTCCACCGGTTAACGTTGCACGTGAGCAGGTCCCTTTCCCATAGCTTTGTCCAGATCATCAACCGGTAGTTGCGGATGAATTCCTCCTTGTTTTCCTACCCGCGCCATCCACGGCACATCGTGGCTGGCCCCTGGTTGATCCCCGTTGATTTCAAGATGCTGACATTCAGTCAGATACATAATTTTTGAAGGCCGCGTACGCATGCTCCGTTCCCTGATCGCCTCAAGCCTCCTTCTGGTGGCCACATTCCTGGCCGCCCAGTCCAGTTCAGAGCGGGCGGCGGTGCGTGTAACGGCCACCGTACAGAACACACCAGCGATCACCCTCTCTTGGGCGCCCATCTCCAGCACCACGGCACTCACCATCTATCGGAAGCCCAAGAGTGCGACCTCCTGGGGGTCCGCCGTAGCCACGCCCGCGGCCACCTCGACCAGCTGGACGGACAACAACGTGTCGACCGGTAGTAACTATGAGTACAAGGTGGTACGGGTCTCCGCGGGTGTGACGGGGACCGGATACATCAACACGGGGGTTCAAGTACCCGTAGTGGACTACCGAGGGAAGATCATCCTGTTGGTGGACAACACGCTGAGCTCGGCACTGGCCACGGAACTCTCCCAATTGACCAATGACCTGCGGGCCGATGGCTGGGGGGTGCTGCGCAGTGATGTCTCCCGCACCGCTTCGGTGACCAGTGTGAAGAGCATCGTTCAAGGCCATTACAACAGCGACCCATCGAACGTGAAGGCGCTTTACATCGTGGGCCACGTACCCGTGCCGTATTCGGGCAACATCACACCGGATGGGCACGAGGACACCCGTGGCGCAAGGCCGACGGATGCCTACTACGCGGACATGGATGGCTCGTGGACGGACAACTCCGTGAACACCACCGCCACATCCCAGCAACGCACCTGGAACACACCGGGCGATGGCAAATTCGACCAGAGCGACCTGCCTTCGAGCGTGGAACTCCAAGTGGGCCGTGTGGACATGTATGACCTGCCGACCTTCGGCACCACCGAGGTGCAGCTGATGCGCAACTACTTGAACAAAGCCCACTCATACAAGGTGAAGGGCTGGGTACCGAACGCACGGGCCGTACTCGTGGACAACCTGCAATGGCTGGGGAATCCGGTGGCCGGTAGTGGCTGGCGCGCTTCGGCGATGGTGGGGCAACTGAGTCCAGTGCCAACGGCTCCGGTATTGAGCTTCAAGAACTACATCAACGGACAGAGCTACCTATGGACCGCCCACTATGGAGGTGGCTTGATCGCGGTGGATGGTGGCGTGAGCACCTACAATGGCACCGACGGCGGCGTTACCACCCAGGAACTGGCCAGCTCCGTGACCATGGGGGGGGTGTTCAACATGGCCCTCGGAAGCTTCTTCTATGACTTCGACAGCCGGAACAACTTCCTGCGTGCCGTGATCGCACGTGGGGATGGGTTGACGAATTGCTGGGCCGGGATCCCGGCGTGGTACTTCCACCACATGGGCTTGGGCGAGAATATCGGGTACAGCGTGGCGGCGAGCATGAACAACACCGGACTGTACCCACCGCTCACCGAAGGCTGGCAATCCTCCATTGGCCGCACGCACATGAACCTGATGGGGGACCCCTCGCTGCGGATGAAGATGGTGGCCCCGCCCAGTAACCTGGTGGTCGCCAACGCCGGGGGCAACGCCGCATTCTCCTGGACCGCCAGCTCGGAAGGTGCCATGGGCTATCACATCTACCATGTCGATGTGAACGCCGGTGTGACCACGCGGCTCACCACCAACCCGGTGACCACAACGAGCTGGACGAGTGGAACGGTACCCTTCGTGGCCGGCCGACAGTACATGGTGCGGGCCATGATGCTGGAGATCGGAGCCAGCGGGAGCTACTACAATCTTTCCTTGGGTGCCATGGCCGTTTCCACAGGCAGCGGTACGGCCGATTGTCTCGGGGTCGTGGGCGGTACGGCCACCGTGGGCAGCGCTTGCAACGACAATGACCCCTGCACGGTGAATGATGTGTACAACGCCAATTGCCAGTGCGTGGGTACAAGTATCACCCCGGCCGCGTCGATCACGGCAGCGGGGCCAACGACCTTCTGTTCAGGTGGCAGTGTGGTCCTGAACGCGAATGCCGGTACCGGGTATAGCTACGTGTGGCGGCGCGATGGTGCCACGATCAGCGGAGCAACGAGCAGCTCCCTTACCGCCACCCAGTCGGGGAGTTACACCGTGCAGGTCGGTAGCGGATCCTGTACCACCACCTCCACGGCCGTTACCGTCTCGGCCTCCGGTGGGCTGGCCCCAACAGCCACCGCCCAAGGGCCCACCAGCTTCTGCTCCGGTGGAAGCGTGGTGATCACCACCGCAGCGGCATCCGGCAACAGTTATCAATGGCGGCTGAACGGCAACACGATCAACGGGGCGACGGGGAACTCCTATACTGCTATCCAGTCCGGGAGCTATACAGTGACCGTGTCCAACGGAAGCTGCTCGGGGACCAGCGATCCGGTCGTGGTAAGCGCTTCGGGATCCATGTCCACACCTGTGATCAATGCGCAAGGTCCGACCAGCTTCTGCTCCGGTGCCAACGTGATCCTCACCACACAGCAAGCCAGTGGAAATTCCTACCAGTGGTACCTGGATGGTTCGGTCATCCCCGGTGCGACCAACTATGCGTATACGGCCTTCTGGAACGGCGCCCATACGGTAGTGGTCAGCAATGGGACGTGCTCAGCCACCTCGGCCGCACTCTCCATCAGCGTGGGTAGCCAACCTTCGAACAGCATCAACGCTGGTGGTACCACGACATTCTGCTCCGGCGGAAGTGTGGTGCTCAGCGGGAACACAAGTAGCGGATACACCTACTCCTGGGCACGCAACGGTACCACCATCAGTGGTGCAACCACCAGTTCCTACACCGCCACGCAATCGGGAACCTACATCCGCACCGTGAGCAACAACGGGTGCTCCAACACCTCGAACAGTGTGGTGGTGACCGTGACCGGCAACCTGACCCCCTCGATCACCGCGCAAGGGTCCACCAGCTTCTGCACCGGCGGCAGTGTGGTGCTCTCAACCGCTTCGGCAACGGGCAACAGCTATGTGTGGCAACGCAACGGCACCGCCATCAGTGGCGCCACCTCCAGTTCCTACACCGCCACCCAAGCAGGTAGTTACACCGTGGTGGTGGCCAACGGACCTTGCTCCGGCACCAGCAGCGCCGTGAGCGTAACGGTATCCAACTCCACCACACCCACGATCACCGCGCAAGGGTCCACCAGCTTCTGCACCGGCGGCAGTGTGGTGCTCTCCACCGCCTCGGCAACGGGCAACAGCTATGTGTGGCGGCGCAACGGCACCGCCATCAGTGGCGCCACCTCCAGTTCCTACACCGCCACCCAAGCGGGCAGCTACACCGTGGTGGTGACCAACGGCCCTTGCTCCGGCACCAGTAGCGCCGTGAGCGTAACGGTATCCGGTTCCGGGACCACACCCACGATCACGGCGAATGGGCCAACGAGCTTCTGTAGTGGAGCGAATGTCATCCTCGTGACCCAACAGGCCAGTGGCAACACCTACCAATGGCGGTTGAATGGGAACCCGATCAATGGCGCCACGAATTATGCGTATACCGCTTTCTGGAATGGCAACATGACGGTAACGGTCTCCAACGGATCGTGCACCGTGACCTCGGCACCAGTGGCCATCCAGGTCGGCACGG
>JADLAI010000116.1 GCA_020848295.1 Flavobacteriales bacterium | reverse complement strand
TTGACCTCCCAGACGAGCTTCACCTGGGCACGGCCCATGGACGACCAAACATCCTGGCCGATACCCCACGCACAATCCGCTTGGAAAGTGCCATTGCTGGTCTGCACCGGTGTGGAAAGATCACTCCGGTATTGCCTGGTGCGCGCCTGTCTGCCCCGGTCCATGTTCCCCATGAACAGGGATACGAAACCCTCCAAGGTCTGGCCGTTGGTGTAGCCTGGCGACCCGATGATCACGTCGCATGCGCCGTCCCCATCCACATCGCCTGCGGCGGCCAGTGAATAGCCCAGATGCCTGTTCGCCGCCCCTCCCCAGGCCGACCAGACCGGCGTAGCGGAAAGCCCCACCGAAGCCCCGTAATAGACCGCCGCGCGCCCTTCACCAAGGTAGGAGGATGCGAACATGAACCCCCCCACGATCACATCCGAATAACCGTCGCCATTCACATCACCAGCACCCGAAGCCGAACTCCCCCATAAGGCCCCCGCGAAATTGCTTTCGGTGACCCATACGGGCGATGATCCGAGACCTGCCAATGACCCATGGTACACGTAGCTGCGACCTTCATTCGCCTCGCCGTTCTCGTACTGGTACGCACCGATGATCACGTCGCTGAACCCGTCGCCATTCACATCACCGGTGTAACTGACATCATATCCGAACTCGGCTCCGTGCTTGTCCCCATATTGCACCCAAGCAGGAGCGGTGAGCGACCCGGATGGTGTGCCCCGGTACAGGAATACCACCCCGCACTGCAAAAGGCCACCATTGTCATGGCGTTGGGCACTGACCAGCACATCATCGTACCCATCCGCATCCACATCCCCTCCGCCCGTGACCACGCCACCGTAGTCCGCCACGGCCTGTGTTCCGGCGATGTACCATGAGGCGGTGGCGGAAAGACCCGATGGACCACCGTAATAGCCATACACCGCACCGACATTGTTCTCGTGATACGCCCCCACAAGGATGTCGCTGTAACCATCGCCATTCACATCGCCCGCGCTGGAGACCGCTCCTCCGAATCGCCCGCCCGCCACCGCACCCGTCACACGCCAATGATAGGCGGCACCAAGGCCCGTGGCCGAACCCAGGTACACGTACGCCCGGCCGCGGTAACTGTCATGCGCATATCCCCCGATGATCACGTCGGAATAGCCATCCCCATTCACATCCCCGGCGCCGGATACGGCATTCCCGAACTCCTCATCCGCAGCGGAACCCGTGGCCGACCAGTAGGTATTGGACAGTCCAGTGGCCGATCCCAGATAGACCCGCGCCTGGTTCGCACCCGGTATGCCGACGATGACATCGGCAAACCCATCGCCGTTCACATCACCCGCCTGGTCCACGCTGGAACCCATCAGGGCATAGTCCGCATCGGATTGCTGGCTCCACACCGGGGTGGTGGAAGGACTGAGCACATCCGGACCGCCGTGATACACACCGATGCGCCCCAAGCCCCCTTGCTCGGGCATGCCCAACAACAGGTCGCTGATGCCGTCACCGTTCACATCGCCACCGGTATGCACGGCAAAGCCGAATTGTGCGTTGGCCTGTGTCCCGTCATACGTCCTGTAGCCTGTGGTGAAATGGGAACCCACGCCCGGTGCCCCGATGAAAACCATCACCCGGCCCCCATCCGTGAAGGCCGCATCGTACAACGGAGCTCCGACCACCACATCCGCATACCCATCCATGTTCACGTCCCCGGCCAGAGAGACCGAGCTTCCGAGCCTCGCACCATTCTGTGTTGCGCTGAAGATCGAGGTGGCCGTCGGCTCAATGCCGCTGGCCCCGCCGCGGTAGCCATACAACCGACCACGGCCTGTACTGTATCCAGGTGCGCCAACGAGGAGTTCGCCGTAACCGTCCCCGTTCATATCCCCGGCGGCCGAGACCGCATAGCCGTAGTGCGACGAGGTGGAAGGTCCGTCCCGTGTGGTGGCCAACGACAATCCGGCACCATTCCCATGGAACACGGAGACCCTGCCACGGTCGGTCAATGAAGCGTCGTAGTACGGCTCACCGACCACCACATCGCTTCGACCATCCCCATTCAGGTCTCCGGCGCCGGCCACACTGAACCCCAACTGTGCGTTGTCCTGGGTACCGGTCCATGCCCATAACGGTGCGACCACCAACCCGGCGCCTAACGAACCCCGGTAACAATACGCCTTCCCGCGATCGGTACCAGCGCCATTCGCAAGCGGCGCCCCCACGAGCACATCGCTCACCAGGTCTCCGTTCACATCACCGGCCAAAGCCACACAGGTGCCGTACGCCGCACCTGCCTCCATGCCAAGCACACCCCAGGCGGCCGTAAGTTGAAGCCCGGTCGCTGAACCGTGATAGACGAACGCTCCGCCCTGCCCCGATTGGCCTGGAGCACCAACGATGATGTCGCTGTAGCCATCCCCGTTCACATCACCTGCGGTTGAAACGCTGTGACCGAACCGTGCGTTCGCCATGGTACCGATCATCGTCCAGGCCGCAACGCCACCAAGACCGGTCGCCGAGCCGTGGAACACCATCACCCGGCCCGCATCGATATTGGCGCCGTCGTCGTGATCAGGCAGCCCGACGATGATGTCACTGTAGCCATCTCCATTCACATCGCCCGCAGTGGCCACGCACGCACCCATCCGCTCGCCCGGTTGGAGACCATCGACCAGTAGATCCGCCACCGACGGCAACGGGGTACCGGCACCAGCAAGTAGCGCCTGCAACGGGCCAGCACCAAGCAGAACCACCAGGATCAACCGGATGGATCGCAGGCCATTCCTTTGGAGAGGCGCCAGCATGATATCCAAGGTAGATCGAATAGTGGGATATGGTTGGCCGGATGGGGTGAATCGTTCACCACGTTCCCGATCGGCGGCTTCTCCCCCGATACAGGACCATTTCTGCGGTCGGTAACGGCAAGCTCGGTGAACTCCCGAGTACCTGCTCCGGGGAATGATCCGGGTGCGGGAATGGCCGACACACCAAGGCACACCCCTACCCAAGTCGCGTTGCGGCCATGGAGCAATTGAGGTGCAACTACCTTCGCTCCATGCACTCCTGTCGTATTGATCTCGTGCGCCATACCGCGTTCGTGCTCACCGCCCTCCTGCTGCCACTCGCATCTTCCGCCCAGCACCCCCCCGCCCAGCCCAACGCCGCCGAGATCCTGCACCGCATGCAGAAGCTCAACGTGCTGGGCAGCGTGCTGTACATCGTGGCGCATCCCGATGACGAGAACACGCGCCTGATCACCTGGCTGGCCAACGGCAAGAAGGTGCGCACCGGCAACCTCAGCCTCACCCGCGGCGATGGCGGCCAGAACCTCATCGGTCCCGAACTCGGTGACGCGCTCGGCATCATCCGCACACAGGAATTGATGGAAGCGCGCCGCATCGATGGCGGTGAACAGTTCTTCACCCGCGCGGTGGACTTCGGCTTTTCCAAGAACGCCACCGAGAGCTTTGAGAAATGGGGCAAGCAGGAAGTGCTGAGCGATGTGGTGCGTGTGATCCGCACCTTCCGGCCCGATGTGATCATCACCCGGTTCGCGCCCGACCGCTCGGCTGGGCATGGCCACCACGAGGCCAGCGCCATTCTCGCCGAAGAAGCCTTCGACCTGGCGGGTGATCCGAAAGCCTTTCCCGAGCAACTGAAGGAAGGGCTGGAGGTGTGGCAGCCGCGCCGCCTGTTCTTCAACGGCAGCACGTGGTGGAAGAAGGACCTGGCCGAGTTCGCCAAGACCGATGCCGATTGGTTCACCGTGGATGTGGGCGGCTACGATCCCTTGCTGGGCGTGAGCTACACCGAACTTGCCGGCCGCAGCCGCAGCATGCACAAGAGCCAGGGCTTCGGTGCGGCGGAAACGCGTGGCGAGATGCTGGAGTACTTGAAGTTCATCAAGGGCGACCGGCCGACGACGAAGGACATCTTCGAGGGGATCGATATGACGTGGGGGCGGGTGAAGAACAGTCAGCCGATCGCGGATGCGATCGCGAAGCTCATCGTCAGTTACCAAGCCCACCAACCGTCGGCCTCGCTCGCGGAACTGACCGGCCTTCTGGGGATGCTTCGGTCTTCCAAGGACCCCAACTCCTGGGTGGTCGCCACGCGTTCACGGGTGGAGGACCTGCTCCTCTTCTGTACGGGGATGAGCACGTCCTTCACATCGGATGAGCCATTGTTGGCAGAAGGAAAGGACATCAGGATCACTTCGACCCTCGTGAACAGGAGCCCGGCGCCCATGGAGGTCCTTGGCGTGTCCGCAAATGGTGCCCGGTCGGGGACAAGCGGCCCAATGATCGAGAACAGGCCGATCATCACCGACCTGGCGACCCGGGCGCCGAACACACGGGATGAACCTTATTGGCTGGCCAACCCGCACAACAACCTCCACATGCCAACCCACACGAAGATGATCGGGACCGCCGTGAATGATCCCTTCCTTTCGGGCACAGCCAATTTCAGTGTGAACGGCACTGCGATCGAACGGTCCGCAGGCCTTGCCTACAAATGGGTCGATCGCGTCGATGGCGAGCGTATCCGCCCCGTCTACGTCACCCCCATCGCCTCGGTGATCCCGAAGGTGAACAACCTGATCGCACGCGGCGGCACACAGACCATCGAGGTTGAAGTGGAAGCACTCACCGACAGCTTGATCGGTCAGCTCAACATCACCTTGCCGGAAGGCTGGGGCACCACAAAGGACATCAAGCGGGTGGACATCACCAAGCGCAACGA
>JADLAI010000115.1 GCA_020848295.1 Flavobacteriales bacterium | reverse complement strand
GCCCGGGCGGCAGGTATAGCGCAAGCGGATCACGTCGCCGGGCTGCGCTGCGGGCAGGGCCTGGTAGAAGTAGGGATAGGTCGCGAAGTTCTGCGAGGTGGCGCGCACGGCCATGCACAAGGAGCCACCGTAGGGTGCGTCGGAGGGCGTCTCCCCCATCCATTCCGGATGCGACCGCAACCATGGTGAGGAACCGCTCTGCTCGAAGCCGGGGTCGACGAATTGCGCACGCAAAAGGCCAGTAGGAAGAAGGATGATGCAGGTGTACAGGAGCAGCCTCATACGTTATAGACGATGAGCGGGACAGCGGGTTGCTTTCGCGCGCTGCTAATATGGCATCTCAAAATGATCCTTCGGGCGGCGAACGCGCCTTTCGGGCCCCTGATTCGTTCTGATCGACTCACGTAGCTTCGTTACGCAACTGGTCCCTGGTATCGGCCTGGGAAACTGGCCGCGCATCTTCGGCCGTTATTGAATTTCCCAATGGTATATGGAGTGCCACGAAGCGGAATTCTCGAAGAAAGGCGGCACCTTCCACATGGCGCAATGATGGGTGAACCGGCCCAAGAAGCACAAGATGGAGGCGCCGCGCTACCAGGCCATTAAAACGACTGATAGGTTAGTGTTGAAGCTGCCCGATGGCAAGAGCACGGTGCGGGTCCATGCCGACCCCGTTCTTCGCATTACCGATCGTGTTCCCCGCCCTTATTCCACGTCACGGTGATGCCTCCCGTGATCCACCGCCCCGGTAACCACACATTGGCGCGGTCCATCTGTTCGGCGTTCAGCAGGTTGTATCCGCTCACGAAGAGTTGGATGGGCCCGTTGTGCCAACTCACCTTGGCATCCACGCGGAAGTTGTCCGGATAGCTGGTGGCCACACCTTCGTTGAGGTCGACATAGGAGCCGACACGTTGTTGCCAGGAGAGGTTCGCCCGCAAGGAGAAACGGGACACGCGTCGTTCACCCCATGCGGAAAGGCGGTGGCGAAGGTGGTCGAGCACGTACAGCGAGGTGAAGTCGAATGCTTCACGATCGGTCCATTGGTAGGCGTAGATGGCGCCTATCAACGTGCGATCATCGGCGGAAGTGTTCTGCAGGCTGAGTTCGATCCCGTGCAGATCCACCGCGGTGAGGTTGGAGGCACGTACGGTCGTTTCGCCAGGGCGTTTCACCCAATCGATCAGGTCGCGCCCACGGCGAGAGAAGCCGCTAACGGTCGCGCCCCACCGCCCGCTTCGGAAGCGATGCCCCAGTTCCACCTGGTCGCCATGCTCGGGCAACAGGTCCAGGCTGCCCACGGCCCCGCCACGGTTGTAGTACAGGTCGGTGTAGGTGGGTAGTCTGAAGGCGCGCGAGGCGGAGGCGTAGGTGGTGTGGTGTCCGTTCCACACATGGCTGAGGTCGATCCCAGGGAGGCACTCCGGCCGGAACGCGGTGTTGAGGTTCAGGAGAACGCCGGCCTCGATGGTCAGTTTCTTCCAGCTGTACCGATGGTCCAGGTGGATGGCGAGGTTGCGCCTGCCATCGCTACGCGTGTACGGGTCGCGCGAGCCGTGCACCGGCACCGGCGTATGGAGCGGTGTTCCGAGCACGTTGCTCAGGATCCCTTCGTCGCGGGCATGTACGCCGATCGCGGTGGTGCCCGCTATCCATGCACGGTGCACCTCCGCCTCAGCGCCGAACACCTGGGTGCGGTGCACGTTGTGGAAGGTGTAGAAGAAGGTGGGCGTGAACCGGGCGGTGTCGGCGTTGCCACGGATGAAGTAGCCGTTGTCGAAGCGATAATAGCCGTCGCCTTCACGGAAGAGCTCGAAGCGATCGTGATGTTGGCGGAAGTATCCGCGCAGGCTCCAACTCCACCGACCGCGGTGCTTCAGTTCCACGGCGGCAAGGAGGGTGCGGGTGAGTTCCTGTTGGTCCGGATAGGCGGTGGAGTAGAAGTTCTGTGCACCGAACCGTTTTCCGGTCCAGCCCACTTGCCCACGCAGTTCCAGATGGTCCCATTGTTTGGTCGCTCCCAGGTGTGCGCCGGTTCGTGTCTGATCGCTGTTGGCCACGGCCCCATCGCTGCGTCCATGGAATGCGGTCAGGCGCATACCCAGGTCGTTGTGTGTCCACTCCTGCATGCCGCGAAGGCGCCAGGTGCCGAACTCGCCACCTTCCAGGGTAAGGCTGCCGCGATCGCTGGTGGGGCGCCGGGTGATCAGATTCACCGCACCGGAGAAGGCACCTGCGCCGAAGGTGCGCGATGCACCGCCATAACACACGTCGATGCGTTCAAGGGCGTCGGCCAGAACGGGAAGGTCCATCAGGTGATGCCCCGTCTGAGGGTCGCTCATGGGAATGCCATCGATCAGCACCAGTGCCTGGTCGTAAGTACCTCCGCGTATGCTCAGGTCGGTCTGGGCGTCGAAGGGGCCACGCTGCCGCACGTCGATCGCGGTATGCTCCCGGAGCAGTTCCGATACTTCGGGACGTGCTGCACCATCCAGGGTGCGATGATCCAGCACTTGGGCATGCCGCGCCACCCGCTCCAGGGTTCCAGGAATGCGCGTGGCCGTGATCGCCACCGTGTCCAGGCGCAGGGTGTCGCGTTGGGCGCGCAATGCCGTGGATGCGAGGGATGCGGATAACAGCGCGAGCAGGAATGCAGGTCTCATGTGCGGCGGAAGAAGGGCGCAAAGATGCTCGATCACGGACGGTCGCCCGAACAGGGCCGCCATCGAGCGTCATCCGTGGCCTTCGGTCCAGTGCTCGCGGGTCATCGCAGATGCAGATACAACGCGGGATCAGCACCGCAGAATAGGGGGCAGGGCGCTCCTGTCCGCTGGTCTTCCAGCGTGCCCACCACCTTACCGATGCTGTTGCTGATCCGCACCGCCACCAGGTCGAAGGACCATCCGCCTGTGGTCGTCCGGCGCTCCACGACCCCAATGGCGTTGGCTCCGCTGACCGCGAGCAGGTCGTCGAGTTCGTCCTTTGTCGCATCCATGGACCAGGTGGGCTTGTTCGCCGTACCTGAGTTCTTCACGTCGCGTTCGGCTTCGGCTTCCTTCAGCATGTCCACCTCCGCTTCTACACCGCTCAGTTTCACGAAGCTCTGGAACACGGTGTTATGGGTCTCCGGACAATGGCTCAGGTCACGTTTGATCGGACCTGCCACCACGGTCATGCCGTTGTTCTTGGCCAGGTAGAAGCGGGCGCCGCTGGCATCCGGTTCGCGCAGCAGGCGTTGCACATCGTCCTTGTCGAACACGGCGAGGAGCTCGGGCATATCGCATTCCACCGGCTCCAGGGGTGTTCTCAGTAGCGAATAGAGGAAGCCGCCGACCACGACGCCCGCCACCAGGCTGGCGATGAGTGAGGGAGCGCTGAACTTTCGGTCTTGGGTTGCCATGAGGGGGTGGTTAGGTATACGAAAGTTACTCCGCAGGACCATTGGGAAGCGCCCTGCCGAGCATTATCTTGTGGATCATGGTGGCCAGGTTCCCGCACATCGCGATCTGTTGTGGCCTGATGCTGTCCGCCATCGGGCTGTGTGCACAGGACCGGAACGTATTGCGGTCCTGCTTGGATAGTTGTGACGAGGCGGAACAGTCCGGAGCCTATCTGGATGCGCTACGCTTCGCCGATCGGGCGATGAAGGAGGCGGAGCGACTGGGTGATAGCACCATGCTGGCTTCCGTTCTGGTGCGGCGGAGCGAGGTTCGCCAGAAGAATGGCGACCTCAACGGATCCCTCACCGACCTGCACGATGCGCTCAGCCTCTATGAGGCGGCGGCCAACGACACGGGGAGGGCCGATGTGCTCAACGCCATCGGGTCCATCCATCACTACGACGGGAACTTCGCGCGGGCCTTGGGCTATTACCGCCGGAGCTTGGACCTGCGCAAGGCTCGTGCGGTGCCGGAGGAGATGGCTGTGCTGTACGGCAACCTCGGTTCGGCGATGGAGCAGCTCGGTGAGCTCGATAGCGCGCTGTATTACCACCGTGCGAACCTGGCCATCCGCAAGGGGCTGGGCGCGCCGTCGTGGATCGCGGTCTGTTATGCCAACCTGGGCGAATGCTTCGACAAGATGGGAGAGGGGGATAGCGCCCGCCACTACTTGGAGGCGAGTTTGGCGCTGTTGGAAGGCAAGGACGATGACTATCGGCGCAGTCACGTGCTGCGGCTGCTGGGCATGGTCCATCTGCACGAGGGTGCGTTTGCCGATGCCGTGCGTCATTGTCGGCGTTCATTGGTGTTGGCCACAGCGATCAAGAGCCTCCTGCTGAAGAAGGACTGTTACGAATGCCTGTATCAAGCCTACCGCGGCCAAGGGCGCACCACCGAGGCCTTGCAAGCCTTGGAGGCTCATGGCAGGGCACAGGACAGCCTCTTCGCGGTGGAACGCGGGAAGGAGAACATCCGCATTGAAATGGAGTACCAGTTCGAACGCCAACAGCTGGCGGATAGCCTGGCCCAGGTGGAGGCACAGCACCAGGCGGAAGTGGTGTACCAACAGCGGCTCACGACAGAACGTGATCAGAAGCGTCTCTTCCTGTTCGGCACGGTGGCCGTATTGATGGTGGCCGGTGGGCTGTGGAGCCGGTTGCACCACATGCGTCGTTCGCGGAACATCATCCAACAGGAGCGCGACCGCAGCGACCGACTGTTACTGAACATCCTGCCCAAGCCGATCGCCGATGAGTTGAAGGCTACCGGCCGGGCGCAGGCCCGCGAGGTGGAGGGGGTCTCCCTTCTGTTCACGGACTTCCATGGGTTCACCCGGATGAGCGAATGTTTCGCCGCCCAGGAGTTGGTCGCCGAGATCGATCGGTGCTTCCGGGCGTTCGATGCCATCAGCGCGCGCCATGGCCTGGAGAAGATCAAGACCATCGGCGATGCGTACATGGCGGCGAGCGGCCTGCTCCATGCCGACCCGCACAGCGCGGCCAAGGCGATACGGGCGGCATTGGAGATGCAGGCATGGGTGCGGGCACGCGCGGTGGAACTCGCCGAGGAAGACCTGCCATGCTTCTGCATGCGGGTGGGGATCCACACGGGGCCGGTGATCGCCGGGATCGTGGGCGATACGAAGTTCCAGTACGATGTGTGGGGCGATACGGTGAACACGGCGGCGCACATGGAATCGTCCGGGGCGGTGGGCGAGGTGAACATCAGCCGGGCCACCCATGCGATGGTGATGCACGAGCCGGGGTTCGTGTTCACACCGAGGGGCATGGTGATGGCAAAGGGCAAGGGGGTCATGGAGATGTACTTCGTGGGCACACATGCGGTCCAGAACGGATCCGCCGATCGGGCCACGCATGGTGAGGTGGTTTAATACCATCTCGCCATAAAGCTTGGCCCGATCCACTTGCTCTTTTTCCAACCTACTTCACCGAAGAGGTGGCTTCGTGGCTTCGGCTACGCAACCACCTCTTCGGTTCGTCCTGCGAAAAAATGGCTGCGCATCTCTGGACCGATCCTTATGTGAAATGGTATACTGAGACGGCATGAAAGAACCGGTCTATCCAATGGTGAAAAGCGTGAGAAGGTGAAATGCCTCGTACCCTTTCACGCTATCACCCCAGTGGTCCAGATCGCTGAGCTCGGCCGGATCTTCATCACCGGCTCAGTAATGCCGACCGGTGTCATCGTGAGTCGGTCAGGTGCCCTTCGGTAGGTATGGCATCCCGTGGCCAAGGATCGCGAGGAGTGCCGGCGAGTGTGGACCGCGAATGGGGCGTATCGTGGAACGGCGAGCCATATCCGTTCCGGGTACGATGCACACGCGAAAGCCCCGGGTCGCCGGGGCTTTCACACGGAGAGCGATGGGCTTTAGGGTGCCTCGAAGAACCTCGAACGGATGGCGCGCGCCGCTATCATTCGTCCAGACGAGGCGCTCCGAAGAGAGGATACTGGATTGAAGTATCCGACTGAGGAGCAACAAAGTATGGGCGAATGAGAGCAAGCGATGACCGCTGTGCTTCTTTCTCATGAACGCCGCCGGAACGAGGTTCTTCGAGATACCCTTAAGGTTTCGTTGCGGCGT
>JADLAI010000114.1 GCA_020848295.1 Flavobacteriales bacterium | reverse complement strand
TTGAGGTCCACGATACCATCGACCTCGTGTTGCAGCACATCCTTGGGCACCGGCGGTATGATCTCCTTGGGCCGTTGCGGAAAACGGAGCGGGTTGAAGAGTTCCCGCTTCACCTGCACCCCACTGCCCAGCGCATAGGTCTTGGCCCGCAGGTATCGGCCCAACTGTTCCGCAGAGGAGAACGCCGCAATATCCTTGGGCGGGATCGGCTTACCGATGCGCATACGTACCGATCGTCCCCGCATACGAAGCATCTCGGAGGGCAGCGCCAGGGTACGCAGGTTGGGATGGATCATGCCCAGGGCCTGGAAGAGCATGCTGTTGCCACCATCGAACCACACGGGTACAACGGGTGCCTCCACATGCTGCGCGAGCTTGATGGCCGGGGTCTTCCAGCGCGGGTCGGCCACAGCCTTCAAATCCGTGCGCCAGCTGCTCACCTCGCCGGCCGGGAATACCGCCAGGGCGTTGCCCTCCTTCACATGGGACATGGCCTGACGCATCCCTTGAAAGCTGCTCAACGAAGAGAGTTGCTCAAAGGGATTCACCCCGATGAACCGATCGCGCAAGGGCTCCAACTGTTGAAGGAGGAAGTTGGCCATCACCTTCAGGTCGGGCCGCACACCACCCAGCACATGCACCAAGGCCAGGCCATCAATGGCCCCGTACGGATGATTGGATACGATCACCAGTGGCCCGTCTTTCGGCACGTTGGCCAGATCGGCCGGGTCCATCTCGATCTCGAGTTCCAAATTCCGGAATACCGCCGCCACGAACTCCCTGTCGTGCAGGTCCTCGATGGCGTTGTAGAAACGCTCCAGTCGCTTCAGGCCACTCATCTCCGTCAGCAAGGTGATCCGTGGATCGCCCGGACGCATGTGGCTGGCCTTCGCCAGCTCGATGGGTTGCACGAGTTTCTTCATCGAACTTTCCGCACGAAAGTACCAACCTTCGGCTCACCGGACCTCAGATGTCGAGGATGCCGATGATCCGCTCGTTCATGAGCTCGCCACCTGGGTACCGGCGCGTATAGTCGAGGTTGATCCAATGCTTCCCGTCCGCATCGGTGTGGTGGTAGAGCGGAGCATCGCCGACCTCCTTGGTGAACAACAGCTTTCGGATCAAGTAACCTGCACGTTCCATCCGTTGGGCCGAGCCGATCAGCAGTTCGGGGTAGACGTGGCCTTCTGTCCGCACCAACCTCACCTGCCCTCCGACCGCGGTGATGCAAGCGGCCATCAACAACGCATGATCGTCACAATCGCCCGCCATCAACTCCAGACTTTCGGCCGGCGTGGCGAAGTACTCTCCGCCCTTCACATCGGATACGTAACGCCATTTCGAGTTGATCTCCTTGAAGATGGAGAAGGCCTGCACCATGGTGAACTCGTCCTCGGCCACCTTCAGGTCGGTGAAGTTGGCCGTGGCCATACGTACAGCCTCCTTCCTGACCGCCCCGTCCGAATCGCGGAGGATGGCCTTGAGCCTATCGGCATCGTGGAAGGGCGCCAACTTGCGGGCCGCGAGCGGTGCGTTGGAGGCCGTTTCCCGCAAGGAGCCGAGCAACTCGGCATAATCCCTGTACAGGTCGCCGAAATCGTATCGACCACCGATGCTGGTCAAGGTAACGGCCACCAAACCCACCATGAGCCCGATGTACACCAAGGTCTGGAACTTGCGTACCAGCACAATGAAGGCGATGAGGGTACATGCGAAGGTGATGAAATGCTCCACCCGTATGCCTTCGCCGATCGGAAGCACCAGCTTGGGTACGAACGGATAGATGATGATGTACAATGGCAGGGTGAGCAATACGGCCACCAGATACACGATCACCACGTGCGCCATACGGTCACCGGCATTCACCACGGAACGCGCTGTACGGTCCTGTCCTTGTTGTTCTTCCATACCTCCTACCTCACTGAAGCGAGTATCCTCTTCCCTCAACACCCATACAAAGATCGTGCGGAGGGATAGCACGCGATCCGCTTAACAGACTTTAACGGCCCGCCCAAACCAAGGTTCCGCCAGACGAATCCTGCGTTTCGCCCGCCCAATGGATAAATAAGGGTGGTCTGTGGAAAACAGTTGAGGCTCATCCTTGGTGCGTTCGGGCATACGGATAGTTTTGCCCGCCGACGATGAAGAACCTCCGCTCCCTGCTGCTCCTGCTGGCCCCTACCCTGGGCCTGTCCATGGCGCATGCACAGGAAGGTCACACGGACATCGGAGGCCCCGAAGGTCTGGACATCTTCGAGGAACTGAATGATGGCGATGCCACTGAAGTGGTGCTGGAGCCGAGCAACGCCACGTGGGATGTGAACGACTCGTTGACGTTCATCCCCGGATACGACATGTACTGCCACTGGAACACCGACGTGCTCTTCGACCGGGTGACCGGATCAAGGCTCGTCGCGCACGATACGTTGAAGTTGCTACTTGGAGCACATGAGCACGACCTGACCATGCCTTGTGCGGGCGAGGTGACATCGGGGTACGGCATGCGCAAGGGCCGTATGCACTATGGCGTAGATCTGGACCTGGAGACCGGCGACCCGGTCATGGCGGCATTTCCGGGCATGGTGCGTGTATCCAAGTACAACAAGACGTTCGGCAATGTGGTGGTGGTGCGGCATTACAACGGCCTGGAAACGGTGTATGCTCACCTGAGCGACCGGAAGGTGGAGCCCGGCACGTTGGTGGAAGCGGGAGACACCTTGGGCTCTGGTGGCAATACGGGCCGGAGCTATGGTAGTCATCTTCACTTCGAGGTGCGTTTCCTGGACCAGCCCATCGATCCCGCCTTGATCTTCGATCTGAAGAACGGATCCCTGAAAGCGCTGGAGTTCGATATCCATAAGGGCACCTTCGCCCATATGGCCGCGGCGAAGGCAGCTGCAAAAAGCAGCCAAAGCTCAAGGAAATACCACGTGATCCGCCGTGGCGATACGCTCTATGCCCTCTCGCGCCGGTATGGCGTGAAGGTTTCGGACCTGTGCAGGATCAATGGCATCAGCGAGCGGAGCACACTCTCCATCGGCCAGCGTGTCCGGTACAACTGAGGTCGTACCTCTGAGCCGCCCCATTCCGTTCTCCTGGTCCCATCATCGTTCACGTTCAAGGCCCATGCGGCCGGTCGTGTTCGCCGGTTGATGGCAACGGCCGTGAACCGTTCGGGGCGTGTGGCCCTACGTAGGATCGCACCGCCCCTGGTGCCGGTGTGGCCCAAGGCGATCTTCGGGCACTACCTCCCCACCGCTACCCATCCCCTCCACCGAGCCGCATGGAACGCTTCCGGGTCACCGAACCCGAAGGCCGGATGCGTCGTATTTCCAGCGTTGATGAAGAGGACCGGCCATTGGAAGTAATCGGCTCACGGTCACATCTGAAGGTGGCGACGCCCCAAGGTATCGACCATATCCTGGGCATGCACTGGAGAGAGCAGCAGGTCTCCCCCATTCTGTAGCCGGACCAGGAGCAGGTCCGTTTTTGCGCTTGGCAGCCGATCGATGAGACGGCGTGCCCCACCCAGCGTGAAGGAACGAAGACCGATGTCCACCGTGCAGAACCGGATGAAGTCCGCACCCCAGCGCTCGGCGTCCGGGTTGGTCGGCCCGGAACGGTCGCGCAAATATGCCCGTGCGGCCATGCGGTCCAGCAGACTGGCATCGCGTATCTCGGTCATGAACACTTCGCGCCGACCGGTCTTATCGACCAGGACCAAGCGGTCGTCATCCACCAGGTAAACAGCTTTCTTCCGCGTATCGCGCCAAGCGGCGAAGATGACCCCCAGGAGCACCACCACGACTGACCCTTGCAGCAGCCGGAAGCTTCCGGACGACGCCCCGACGATGATGCCGGGCAGGATCAGGAACGGCGTACCCCAGACCATCATCAGCGTGTTATGCCATTGGCGCTGTGTTCGGAATCGTTTGATCGGCATCGGGGACGCGAAAATACCGCAGGTCTTCACTTTCAACGAAGAGGAATACGAAGGAATGGGTAAAGCGCGCTGCGGATCGTTAGTTCCATTATATTTGCGGCCCCTGAGCGCCGAAAGGCACCACACCGAAGTGGCGGAATTGGTAGACGCGCACGTTTCAGGGGCGTGTGACCGAAAGGTTGTGCGGGTTCGAGTCCCGCCTTCGGTACAAGGATTACTGGGAACCCGCGATTGGCGCGGGTTTCCAATAGTCTCACTTCTTTGCCGGCACAGTATCGGGACAGACCAATTCAGGAATGACCAGTACATCGATACTGAACATGCCACGTACTGGCGCTTTGGAATTGACCGGGTACATACCCGGTGAGTTGCACGACAACCCCAGTGGTTGCTACTTAGACTACTACGTTCTGCACCCGTAGACCCGCAAGCCGGAAAGGAAGCGGATCTAGCTCAATCGGGTGCCGAAGGGTCGGTCACAGCTATCATTGCGTTGATTCATTATTAGAAAACAGCACACCACTTTTGGCAACACTCAAGGTTAAGAAAGGCCAGGACTTGAGGCGCATGGGAAAGAGCTTCCATGCGGGTGAATACGTGAGGCAGGTGTTCGAGGAGCGTCACATCAAGTTCGCGAGCGTTGCACGGGCGCTGAACGTTGAGCCTTCTTCGATCGGCAATTACTTCAGATCGGAAACGATCTCCGATGAAGTGTTGGTGAACCTCACGAATGCGTTGAAGTTCGACCTGAGGGCGATGGTGATGGAAGAACGGGCGAGGAGGACTGCGCCAGGAAGCTATCCCGAGCGGACGAATCAGACGAGTACGGTTAGTGAACCGGCGTCGTATGGGGTGGAGAGCATCCGAAAGAGGGCCAGTGGTCTGGACCTGACCATCCATATGGATGAGTACGACGAGCAAACGCAGCTACAGATCCTTCGATTCGTGCAGCAGCAGCCGAAGCGGTCGCGTGGGTATTAGCCTAAGCACCAAATGGAGGCTTCGCGTACGGTGGAATTCCAGGGTTTGATGAACCCCAATTGGGTCATTTAGAGATGAGTGGGAACGCATTCGCACTCCGACGTTACCGGCACATGTTCGGGACGATCATCTGGAGAATGCGCCTTTTCATAGCCTATAACCGCCTGATACTGAGGCGTGACAAAGAATGAGGTGTGGATGGTTTGGAGTCCCGCCTTCGGTACAAGGAACGGGAGTGGCAGCCGCCACTCCCGTTCTGCTTTTCCACCCCTCGCCTCTTCTCCCTGCTTCGCAGGCACGGCCCCTTGGAAAGATCCCTGGCACACTGCTGACTCCGCAATACCGGTGGCACACTCACGAACGGAAGTGGTGTGCTGTTGTGTTCTCGTAGGTCCGCAAGGAAGACCTGTTGTGTGGCGGTGCCCATGGAACAGGCCTCTCGGTATTGGGGGAACGGGAATGAGCAAGCCGATCGGCTGGCCTTGAATATCCCCCTGGTGTAGCGAACCCACCAGAAGCACGAAGCCCCCATCCACGGGAGTGGACAGGGGCGACGTGACTCTTCAGATTGACCTTTGAACTACTTGGACAGGGGGTTGAACGGGAGCTGCGTTACGAAGGTTTCGATCCTGGTGCACATTTTCTTTCGCGGCCGTCCAATGGCTGGTCGGTCTTCCCCAGTGGGCCGCTCAGTTCACGTCCGGCAGGAAGCTGTGTTTCTCTCCAAAGAATAACATCTGCTTCACGAAATCCTCCGGATAGTCGAGTTTCACATCGGTGACCCTCCCCTCCGCGTCGTACACCGGGGTCATCTCGGGTTGGATGAATCCAGCGTACGGTGCGGTCTTGATCTTCGCCGAGCGGTCGAGCACTTCGCGATGGATGGCGGGATCCACCTTCACGCCGTAGTTCTCCACCAAGGCCTTACCGGCCGCCGCGTCGCCCTGGCTCTTGATGCGCTGCACCTCGCGCAGCAGCTTGCCGAACAGATCGCGCAGCTTGTCATAGTCGCGGATATCGTAGTAGGTGTATCCGTCGCGGACCACCTTCACGATCACGCTATCGGCCTTGCCTTGCTCGTAGGCCCAGGCGCTCACCCATTGGCGATTGCGCATGTGCGCTTCTTCGAGGTTGCGACCTTCCTTGAGACGACGGAGCTGCACCAGCAGTCCGTTGCGGATGTAGCCGTCGTACTCGGCCTTGCCCACTTCCAGGCTGGGCATCACCCCCAACTCCACCATCTTGGGGTCCATCATGTAGTAGAGCGCCACCAGGTCGGCACGGCCCTCTTCCAAGGTACTGGCGTAGCTCTTCAACGTGGCATCGGGGCCGGCAACGCCAGGCTCCAGCTGGCCGCTGGCGTGGCCCACCACTTCGTGCAGCGCGGTGTGCAGGTTGCCGCCCAGGGCACCGTACTTCTTGGCCCGCTCGATCTCCTCGGCATCGTGGCAGAACACCTCCAGGGTGCTGCTGCCCGCGCTTTGGTCGTAGGCGTCGCTGATGTTACCCAGGCTCACGCTCTTGCTGCCATGCGCGGCACGGATCCAGTCGGCATTGGGCAGGTTCACCCCGATGGGGGTGCTGGGCGCGGCATCGCCAGCCTCGCCCACGGTGTTGATGAACCGGTAGCTGATGCCCACCACGTTCTTCTTCTTGTGCTCGGGCATCAAGGGCGAGTTGTCCTCGAACCATTGGGCGTTGTCCATGATCACGCTCATGTTCTTGGTGGCCACGGGATCGTTCACCTCGATGATGCTCTCGTAGCTGCCGCGCTTGCCGAGGGGGTCGTTGTACACCTCCACGAAGCCGAGGATGAAGTCCACCGAACTGCGGGTATCCTTGACCCAGGCGATGTTGAAGTCGTCCCAGGTCTTGAGGTCGCCGGTGCGGTAGTACTGGATGAGCAGTTCGAGAGCGGCCTTCTGCTCCGGCGTCTCCGCCACGGCAACGGCTTTCTCCAGCCACTTCACGCTCTCTTCGAGCGCGGCGCCATACAGTCCACCCACCTTGTACACCTGTTCCACCAACTTCCCATCGCTGCCGCGCACCAACTTGCTGTTAAGGCCGTGGCTCAAGGGTTGGGTCTCCCCTTTTCCGGTCTTGTCCGCGTAGAAGGCGTCCACCTCCTTTTCGTTGATGTCGTCGCCGTAGAAGTTCACGGCACTGGCCAGGACCAGGTCCTTATCGGCATCGAGGCTCACCTTCTTGGCGTCCACCGAGGGATCGAAGATGGCCGTTAGGACCTCATCGGGCAGGGAGGCGCCACTGGCCTTGAGGAGTTCTTGGAAATAGGGTTGTCCGAAGGCCGGTACGTGCTTGTCGTTGCTGTAGTGGTGGTGGATGCCGTTGCTGAAGAACACCTGCTTGGCATAGACCATGAACGCGTCCCAGTCCGCTCCGCTGCGTTCGCCCTTGTACGCTTTGATGATCCGTTCCAACGCCCGGCGGATCTTCAGGTTGTGGCGGTA
>JADLAI010000113.1 GCA_020848295.1 Flavobacteriales bacterium | reverse complement strand
GCGTCACTTTCACGGGTAATAAGGACCACGGCTATGTGGGGCAGAAGCCGGATGGATCGGACTACACGGACATGGTGGCCCACTGGAGCGACAACCCCGGCGAGCATTTGAAGGACCGATTCCGCTTCATCTTCACCAGCGGATACGACCAGAACGCCACAAGTGGAGCGCCGGGGTCTATACTGAGCCGGTGATGAAGATCCGGTCGAGCTCAGCGATCTGGACCACTGGGGTGATAGCGTGAAAGGGTGCGAGGCATTTCACCTTCTCACGCATTTCACCCTTTCACCTTTTCACCATTGGATCGACCGGTTCTTTCATGCCGTCTCAGTAAGCGTCAAATTCTCAATGAATTTTTCAACCAGGACGCCACCGTAAAATACTTCCGTTATATTCGACACCATGGAAAAGCGTAGCGCCTGTGGAATGAAGCTGCCCGCCGAACGCAGGGGCGCAGGGGCGCAGGGGCGCAGTTAAGGGTACAGTCAGGAAAGGTAGTTCTGCCGGTGGGGTGCAAATGTGCCCCACCGGCTTTTTTGTTGTGCCACCTTCCAACACTCCAGCCCATGGATACCGCACCACCCTTTGAGGCATAGGTGCCGTGCGCCTTGGCGCACGGCGTTCGCTGCATGGCGAACGGCTTCTCCTGGCCGCCGACAGGGAAGACATGCATGCGCGCTGATCGCACCGTGCACCGTATTTTCATGGACCGGGCCATGCTACCCGGTCAACACGAACTGAACGAACGATGAAGCCGAAGGCAACGAAGGTCAAGTGGCCAGGTACCGGCCTCGGCTTTGTGATGGGCTGCTTGTTCTTTGTTGCTGTCCTCCGCTGTGAAGCGCAGGGAAACCTTGTCCCGAATCCAAGTTTCGAACAAGTCGATACGTGCTTTTCCGGCCTTGGATTTACGGCCGACTACCACCCGGAATCTTGGATGGCCTTCAGTCCAACACCCGACCATCACATGGGCTGCCAACCGGACGGTTGGTTGACCGACGTCCCCTACAACATCTTCACCTACCAACAGGCGAAGGATGGAATGGCGTATTGCGGGATGTGGTCATTTGCACGTCAGTTCATTAACACCCGGGAAATGGTGGGTGCCCGGTTGATCGAACCGTTGGTAGTCGGGGAGACGTACTACGCCAGCATGTTTGTAAATGCAGCTTACGGTGGTAGTGAAGAACCCGGATTGGCTATTGACCGTTTCGGAATGGTGTTCAGTGTCGACTCATTCGGTCTGAACAATGCTTTGGATCCGACCTTCGGGTTACGCAACTATGCCCAAGTGTACTCCCAGGAGGTCATTCTGGACACCGCCGACTGGACGTTGGTTGAGGGGAGCTTTGTGGCGGATTCTGCCTATCAGTTCCTCGTGATCGGAAATCACTTCAGCGATGCCATGACGGATACGGTCAGGATCGGGCCAGGATACCCATGGGCCTATGTCCTCGTGGATCAGGTGTGTGTATCCGCAAGCCCCGAGTGCTCGCTGGTGGGAGTGGAGGTGGTCCTATCTGATCCAACACTGGCGTTATGGGTTGAGGCTGAAGAACTGGTCGTTTCCGGAATGGGTAACCAGGCATGTGACCTGATGATCGTTGATGCGCACGGCAGTGCTGTCGTCAGGCGCTTGGTGCCTGCCGATACAGAACGGCTCCACATCAGTGGTTTGGCTCAGGGGGTCTACACCGCTGTACTGTCAAGGGAGGATGAGAGGGTCATCAGGAAGTTCGTCGTTGTGAGGTAGCAGATGTCTGGTCTTCCAAATTGAAGACCATGAGAAGTGACCAATTGAAGAGTATGGCAATGGCTATGGCCATGGCCTTCTCCAGCGGCTTTTGCATAGCACAGACCACCGAGAGCGACAACAACGCCAGTTTTCCAACGTCGTACACGGGTTGGGACGCTGCGAGTTCGCAGCCTCTGCGTGTGATGCACAACGGCAACTATCCGATCCAATGGTGGACGGACAGTCTGCATCGTATGCAACTCTACCACACGATGCCGCTGTCGACGATCAACGGCTTCGCGAACATCAAACGGAACGGGTACCTGGCGGTGAGCCCGGTGGAGAACTTTTATGCCAACCCCGGCCCGTTCACCCGGCTGCACCTGGTGGATAGCGGCGCTGCCGTCGTGAACTATGCCCAGGACTTCGGCTTCCGCCCCTGGATGCGCAACGGCGTGACCATGACCGGCAACTCCGACCAGATGTACATCGGCCACAAGTACGCGTATGTGGATTCCACCGACTACACCTCCGGCGAGATCAACGACCGCTCCGATGCCGTGATCGAGTGGAGCGACAACCCGGATGATTCGCCTTGGGGAACGGACCGGCTGCGATTCATGTTCACCAACGACTATCAGGTATCATCGTCGAAGACATACGGTGCCCGCAGCCTGGAGGGCATGGAGGCCATGCGCATCCATATTCCAACCGACACCACGGCCAATGTGGGCATCGGCGACTTTTTCAGGGCGGGGGTGATCAATGGGCAGATCGAGGACCCCACCGAAAAACTGCACGTGAACGACGGCACGGTACGGATCGATAGCCTGATCCCGGACTACAACAACGACACGCTCACCAGGGTGGTGATGGCGGACGGCACCGGACGGTTGCATTGGCGACGGATCAGCACCTGGCCTCAACCACCTGGGGGTGGCGGAGATTGTGATTGGACAGCCGATCCCGCGACCAACAGGCTTTACACCGCACATATACCCGTTGGAACTGGTGCCGCCAACTGCCCGGAAAAGGATTGGAAGGTAGGGGTGGGAACCTCCGCGATCGACTTCAAGCTTGATGTGCGGCATACGGAGGAGGATGTGCCACTCAGTGGTGGGATCAATTCGGAGTTCTTCGCCGAACCAACGGGTTGGTCGTATGGGATATTTACCAAGGTCAAACCAGTCTCTTCATCCCTGTGGTCCGCGGCCGGTGTACAAAGCGAGGTGGCGGCAATTGATGAAGTAGGTTACGGGGTGTATGGCATTGCGAACTCCGCCTCGCCGG
>JADLAI010000112.1 GCA_020848295.1 Flavobacteriales bacterium | reverse complement strand
AGGAACGACGCGGTCCTTACCGCTGCCACCGAACGTAAGGGGCATTATCGCTTGGCTTCACCAGGGACGGGAAATGTGTGGTCGATCACCCTTGATGCGCTCACCACCGCACCTGTGGCGGGCACTCACCTGGTGGTGATCGCCCCCCCTCCCACCAGCGGTGATGTGGACCTGTTGGTGAACGGTCATGGCCCATACGCACTGCTCGCTTCGGCTGGTGTTCGTGCGGCTGGTGATGCGATCCCTGCGGGGACGGCCCTTTCCGTGGTGATGGACGGTACAGCCTTCCAGATCCTGAACACCGATGTGCGGCCGCTCCGCCCATGTCCGGAAGGTACCGTGGCTGTGAATGATCGCTTGTGCATCGAGGTCGCCGAGCATGGCGCCGTCGATTTCTTCGCGGCGGCCGGGACCTGTGGCACACAGGGTATGCGGCTTTGTGGCTGGGGGGAGTTCGTGGTGGCATGCCAACAAGCGGATGCCATTGGCATGCTGAATGTCGCTGACAATTGGGAATGGACCAACGATGCATCGAACGAGAACAACTGTGCCCGCGTGGTTGGAGCCGGTAGTTGTTTGAGCGCTGGCAATGCCTTCGTGACGGAGAACATACCACGTGCCTTCCGTTGTTGTTACACCCGTTGATGCCAAATACCCATGGCAGGACTCAGCCATCGGCACCTCCTGATCGTGGGCCTCATTGCCGTCGCGCTGAGCCTGTTCAATTTGGAAGTGCAGTGCCAGATCCTGTCGGAAGTACCGCTTTCATTCTCCGGTACGGACCCGGCCGCCCGGCAAGTGCTCGGCCTTCAGCCCCCGATCGGGGCATCCGATGCGGTAAGCCTCGGTGCTGCCCGGGCGAACACCACGACCCACGTGGTCATATCCGGGAGTTCCGCGCTCACCGGCGACCTGGTACCTGCAGCCTCCATACTGACCGCTGGTATGGTGATCTCGGTACTACCGCTTGAAGTGAACGGTCCGGCACCCACCCTCGACCTGAACGGTCTTGGTCCACGTGCCGTCCTGAAGGAGAACGGACAACCGCTCGATGCGGGTGAACTCCGGACAGGTGTACCGGCTCGGCTTGTGTTCGACGGATCCGCCTTCCGCTCGATCACGGCCTCCTTCCTTGGTTGCCCGCCTGCCTACGCGGTTGTTTCGAACACCTATTGCATAACCGCTCAACCTGGCGCAGCGGTCACCTTCTTCGAGGCGATCGAGGCCTGTAGCGATCAAGGTGGTCGGCTCTGCACGATCAGTGAGTGGAGCCATGCCTGCAGTTCCCTCCCCTGGTTCTTCGGCACCGTGCTACAAGCCGAATGGGTGGACCATGCCGCGAACAACACCACCGGGGCCAAGCTGGTCGGCGTGGGGATCGATGGTGGTGGCGTGGGCGAAGGATCAGGCTGTGCGTTCGGTGGGCAGAGCCCACCCACCAACCCATTCCCGTACCGCTGTTGCTACAACCGATGAGGCGCGAAGGGGTCCTGCTCGGATGGTTGATCACCTGCCTGTCGTATGGCCAGGTGCATATCGACCAGGAGATCCACTTCACTGGAGGGGATGGGATGCGGGGGATCGAAGGGCTCGCCGTACCGGTGAATGAGACCTCAGCGATCCCTGTATCGGTGGTGGCTTCGGGAGTGGTGCACTGGGCTGAGGCCACCCTGGATGGCGGCTCGATCCACCTCACACTCGAACCCGTGGTCGAAGAGCTGCGAACAGGACTTCTGATCCGGTTCCTTTCACCGATCACCAATGCTGGTGGCCTGTCCATCATCGCCGTGGGGAACGAGGCCATTCCGTTGGTACGACCGGATGGATCGGTATTGCCCGCACATGCCCTGCGAGCGAACGCGGTGGCCGAGATCCTGTTCGCGAATGGCCAGTGGACCTTGTTGAACCCTGCCACACGTACCTGCCCTCCGGGTTCGGTGGCCACCGTGGTTCCCACGTGCATGGATACCGCATCGGTGCCCGGTCTCCGGTTCTACGAGGCGATCGAGCATTGTGCCGATCGCGGTGGGAAGCTGTGTACCTGGGACGAATATGCGGTCGGATGCGCCATGCGGCAGAATGAGTTGAGCGGCCTCTTCACGGAGTGGGAGTGGATCGACGACACCTCCAACCATACCCACACCGCGAACCAAGTGGGGCGGTTCTCCTGCCAGAGTCAGCGGTCGGCCAATGTGATCGTCACGATGACGGGGAATACCCGCTGTTGTTACCGAACCCGATGAATACCCGCTTCGCGACACTGATCCTTCCTTTCGTCCCATGGACATTCCTTGCTGCGCAGGTGATCGTGGACAAGGCGGTGGTGCTTGATGGGCCGAGCAGGCGGGTACACGGCCTGGAGTCCACCACCGCACCGAATGCGGCATTGAACGCGGAGACTCTTCAGCGGAACACGGTGCAGGTCGCCACGGGGCTTACAGGGAATTCATGGGTGATCGACCTACCGTCCTTTGGGCAGAGCCCGGACAATGGCGCGCAACTGGTATTGGAGGTCCCTATCGTGACCGCGGATCCGGTGTCGATCGTCCTGAATGGCACCGGGCCATATCCCGTGATGCGCGAAGGTGCGGCAGTGAGCGGTGCCGAACTGGTCCCCGGCAGTTGGTTGTCCGTGGTCCTGGCCAATGATCTATTCCATATCCTGAACGGGTCGCAGGACATGCGCCGACCATGCCCCGCAGGCACCGTTGTGGTGAATGACCAATACTGCATCGAGCCAACGGAGCACGGCACCGGCGACTACTTCCAGGCTGGTCTGGCCTGCGCTGCCAGCGGCCTGCGCCTGTGTACCTGGGCTGAATTCGTGGCGGCCTGCGACCACAGCATCGCACTTGGGATGACCGCGACCACCAACAACTGGGAGTGGACCAACAACACCTCGAACGAGGACAACAGTGCCCGCATCGTGGGGCTGAACAGCTGTATCTCGGCGGGCAACTGGCTCTCGACCGGAAGCGGCCCTGTCGCGTTCCGCTGTTGCTTCACCCGGTGATCGTTGGTCGTTGGCGCTTCGCGATGGATCCGAACAGCTCGATGTAACGGTCCGTCACCCGTGGCCAATCGAACCGATCGGCACATCGCTTGTACGAAGCTGCACCCATCGCCCGGCGATCCTCTTCCGGTATGGTGGTCATGCGCACCACGGCCTGATACAACGCCTCCGCATCGCCACTTGGCAGTAAGGCTCCGTTCGATGCATCGACCAGTTCCGCTGTGGCCCCGACATCGCTCACGATGATGGGCCGGGATCGGGCCATGGCCTCCAACACCACGGTAGGCATACCCTCGAACCGTGTGGGCAGTACGAAGAAGTCACATTCCGCGTAGAGGTTGAACAGGCTTTCATCATCGACCCTACCCAACAGATCCACATTCAGGGGCACACCACGCTGCTTGATCCCTTCAAGCAGTGGGCCATCCCCAGCGAACACGAATCGCACCTTCCCGGAACCCTCCGCCTCGAAGCGCTGAGCCACCGCGAGGAGTAGATCGATACCCTTGTTCCAAGCGAACCGCCCCACGAAAAGTGCACGAAGCGGGCCATCCTTCCGCTGCTGATCACGTGCTGGCGGTACATCGACCGCATTGGGGATCACCTTCACCGTTGCTCGCGAACCGCGCACCAAACCCTGAAGGATGTCGGTCAGTCCCCCCCCGAGCGATACCACCACCGCACTTCGCCTTGCCATGTACCGCACCGCCCAGCGGAAAGGGGTTCCGAGCAGGTGCTCCCTTAGCGTGAGCCCTTGGAACATTTCCAGACCATGCGGGTGCATGATCAACCGATCGGAAAAGCGGTGTATTCCCTTCCAAACACAGAAACCCTGGGACATGATCACATCCGGATGAAGTCGGTCCAGGTGCGCCGCGACCCTTTCACTGTAACGCCACAGCTCGCGGAGGTAGAAGCGCGTGGAATCGATGTCAGGTATGACGACCTCCTCGATCCCGCTCGCCGGGTCGAAGATCCCTGCCGCATGTGGGTGGATCACCGAAAGGCGGATACGACCCGATCCCGCCAGGTGTTCCGCCAGCAGCCGCGAATGCCGTTGCATGCCCCCAAGCGCATGCGGGAACACCCCATCGGTGCATAACACGACATGCGGTCTCATCGGATCACCCACTCGCTCGGACGCCTCAGGCACGGTCGAGGATGCGCTCGTTGAGCAGGGTCGCCACGCCTTCGTCGATCCCCCAACGTGGTTCCCAACCGGTCACCCGTTTCAGTTTAGCCACATCGGCGAGCAGATGCATGCGTTCCACTTTTCGCACACGCGCCGGGTCCACTGTGATGGTGAGGGTTTCACCCAACTGACGGGCGAACGCCTCGACGATCTCGCGCACGCTGTACTCGATCCCTCGGCCGATATTGAACACATCATGCCCGCTGACCTGTGTGCGCAACAGTGCCGACATGGCCCGGCTCATGTCCTCGGTGTGGATGAAGTCGCGTTTGGGGTCGAGGTTGCCGAGCCGCAATTCACGTACGCCGGCGAGCACCTGTTTCTGGATCTCGGGGATCAGGTGCGGATTGGTCTCGTTTGGGCCGAAGGCATTGAAGAACCGGCCGATGATGGTGGTGATGCCCGTACGCAGGTGGAACTCGCTCACGAGTTTCTCCGTGGCCAGCTTGGTGATGCCATAGATGTCCATTGGGCCAGTAGCATGCGCCTCGTCCATGGCCCCATCGGCGATCGGGTAAACGGCGGCCGTGCTGGCGGTGAAGACCTGCTCCACGGTGCCACAGCGTTCGCAAGCATCAAGCACGTTGATGGTACCCAGGATATTGATCTCCGATGCCTCCACCGGATGCTGGTTGCAGTAGGGAATGAAGTGTACCGCGGCCAGGTGCAGTACACGGGTCGGTTTCACCGCTGCGAATGTGGTCCTTACCGCATCGCGATCACGGATGTCCACCTGATGGAACCGTTCATCGGGCACACCGGCGAGGTGACGCAGGCCGAATGAAAGATCGTCGAGGACATGGACCTCGTAGCCCTCAGTCTGCAGGTGTTTGCTGAGCGCCGAGCCGATGAAGCCCGCACCGCCGGTGATCAAAACGCGTGTTCCGTTGGCCATGGGAACCGCGAAAGTACGGGGCTTCCACGGACCGCGATCAGGCCAGGACCTTCAGGATACGCCTATATGCGGGATCGAACGCCCGTTTGGTCAGGTTCTGATGGGCGTAGGCCCGCATCCGTGCGGCCTTGGCCGGATCCGTTGGCTCCAGTACCGGGATGCTGCCATCCGCGCCGATCACCCATCCCAGATCATGCTGGCGGACAGTGTGGCTGAAATCCCCGAGGTGAGGGGAGATCAGGACCGGAAGCCCGGCCGCTAGGTATTCGGCGAATTTCGTGGGTGAGGCCACACGGTTGGTGATACTGTCCTCCCGCAATAACAAGCCCAGGTCACATCCGTTCAGGATCCCAGCGACCTCGTTGGCCGGTGCCCAACGCACCTCCACCCGGCCAGGGAACCGTGCCTGAAGACCTGCATTATTCGGGTCCGTCCTGGAGAGGAAGAGCACACGCACCTCCGGTCGCTCTTCAAGCAACGGGGTCAGCGTACGTTCAAGCAATGCGAAGGATTGCCAGCCGGCAGTGCTTCCGCTGTATACCAGCACGATCCCCGTGCTGCGCTCCGTTCCGTGTTCGGCGGTGCCGATCGGATGATCCGAACCCAGGGTACAGGGGATCACGACCACCTCGTTCCCGGACCAGCCGTACCGATCGGACCAGTGTTGCACCAGCGCATCGCTCACCGCGAGCCGTATGTCGGAATCATGGACCGCGGCATGCTCCAGTGGTCGGAACTGCCCAATGATATGGTCATCGTCGATCAACCGGTATTCCTCCCACTCAGCGGCGTATGCACCGCGTGCATCGAAGCACACCTTGCGCGTAAGTCCCCATTGGCGCATCCGTTGGCCAAGCCATGTTGCGAAAACACCGCGCGCCATGATGCCCGAAGGGCGGGACCAAACGCAGATCAGGGCGAGCAGGATGATGTTCCAGCGCCAACGCTGCATGGTCGGTACCATGGGTATCACCCAGGCCGATGGTGCATGCTGATGGATCGCACGACGTGTGGCGAAGAAGCCCCTTCCGCTCACGAACGCCAACAACCGCACGCGCTGGTCGCCCAGGCGGCCCATGTGGGCCACTGCATCGGTGACCTGGCTCCAGTACACACCCGAAGGCGGGTCGTTGTAGGTGAGGTAAAGGATCACTGCTCCTTGGACAATGCTTCGAAGACGCGTTCCGTGGCATGGCCATCCCACTTTTCCGGGATGCGGCCTTGTTTGAAGGTGCCCGCGTGGATGCGACTGATCGCGGCACGCATGGCCCCGACATCGAAGGTCATCAGTTCGTTCGTTCCTTCGGACACGGTCACCGGGCGCTCGGTGTTCGGTCTGACGGTAAGGCACGGTACCCGGCGATAGGTGGTCTCCTCCTGGATCCCACCACTGTCGGTGATCACGAACGCACACGTGGCGATGAGCTTCTGGAATGCGAAATAGTCCATCGGTTCCCCAAGATGCACTCCTTTGATCGCGCGCAATCGGTCGAGCAGTGCGAACCTTCCCAAGTTGGCCAATGTGCGTGGGTGTACCGGGAAAACGATCGGATGGTCCTTGGACACCTGTTCGATCAGGTGTACAAGGTCCGCGAGGCGATCGGGATCATCCACGGTGGCCGGTCGATGGATCGTCATCAACACCTGGCCGCCCTGGCCAAGGCCCAGCCGCTGCAACACATCGGAGGCCTGGATACGGTCCTCGAAGGCGACCAGGGTGTCGATCATCGTGTTGCCTGTGAAGTGGACCCTGTCCGGTGCGGCCCCTTCGGCCAGTAGGTTCTCGACCCCGCTCGGTTCGGTGACCAGGAACAGGTCGGTGATCCGGTCGGTGAGGATCCGATTGATCTCTTCGGGCATGCCACGGTCCCGGCTGCGCAAGCCACTCTCCAGATGCACGAGCCGGATCCCGCATTTGTTCGCAGTGAGCGCTGCCGCAAGCGTGCTGTTCACATCGCCCACCACCATCATGGCATCCGGCCGATCCTGCACCACCACCTGCTCCAGGCCCAGCATGATGTTCGCCATCTGCGCGTTCGGCGTGCCCTGGGGGATCCCCAACCAGTGATCCGGCACCAGGCCGAACTGCTCGAAGAACACAGTGCTCATCCGCTCGTCGAAATGCTGGCCGGTATGTACCAGTCGTACTTCCCAATCACCGCGTTGGGCCGCAACGGCACGCATGCGTGTGACCTTGATGAAATTGGGTCGTGTCCCTACGACCACCAGCAGCTTCTTCATTCGATCGTGCGAAGATGCACCGTTGGCGGGGAAATCCCATCCGGTAGGTTCCCGGGTGATCACGCTCCTCGATCCCGGATCCAACTGAAGGACCGTGCAAGCCGGTCCGTTGTGCGGAAGCCGACCAGCCCGTAACAGGCCCGGTACAATGCCTTGGTGGCCGAGGACGCATCGGGTCGGAAGCCGGTCGGTAGCACCTCCTCGTATGCCCGATATGCGGCTCCCGGATCGTGCCTGGCAAGGACCCGAATGGCCATGAAGATCACTTGATCAGCAGCGGCTATCTCCGCGGCATATCCGATGGGATCCGTTGACTCCATGTGGTCGCGCATCGCACGACGCAGGGCGATGAAACGGATCCAGTTCTCCCGCAACCCCGTACGACTGATGGACCCGCGGCTCCGCTTCAACACCAGACTGCTCACATAGGGATCCCAGCACACGACCGCCCCCTGCTTCAACATGCGGAACATGAGTTCATAATCCTGGCTGCTGGCCTGGTCCTCCCTCCAACCCTGAACCGCCTCCAATGTGGATCGTTTGAAGAGATTGGCGCTGGTGGTGCCCAACTGGGTCCGAACCAAGGCCATCCATGAGCTACCCTCGGCGCAGGAGATCTTCTCCTCACGTCCATCCTCATATACATTCAGGAAATCGGATACCACCAGGTCCGGTGAACCCTGGCGGCGTATCAGATCGACCTGCCGGTGGAGCTTGTCGGTAAGGACCGCATCGTCCGCGTCGAGGAACTGCACATACTCGCCGACCGTATTCGCCAGTCCGAGATTACGTGCTGCGCAGGCTCCCTTCCGCGGGCCGCCTGTCCAACGGAAACGGCCCGCATAGGTCCTCTCCAATTCGTGCAGCTTCCCCCGCGTACCATCCGAGGAGCCATCATCAATGGCGAAAACGTCCAGATCATGATAGGTCTGTTCCATGATCGAACGCACCGCCACCTCCACATGGTGTTCGACGTTGTAACATGGTATGACCACCGCGATGCGCATAGGACCATGGGCAAAGGTCGCCCCTGCAGCCCGACCTGGCAAGGGGAACAACAACACGTTCTTCTGCTCTTCTGCGCCATGATCACTTCAGGGCCGGGATGTGGCCTTGTGCATTGAGCACGGCGGATGGTGGTCATACCAATTGGACATTCCCAATCAGCCGATCAGCTTGCTCTTTCCCCGCATGGCTTCTCCGTGCCGTGCGTTCCGTAGGCACCGCTACGCAACGCCCGTCACGGATCGCCCTACCAATAGTAAATAGCTGCGCATCCTTGGCCGGAATTGAATGTCCAATTGGTATTTGCGCAGCAATGCGTTCAGGTCGGCAGTATCCGATCCACGAGATCATTGAATGCCTTGTGCGCCTCAAAACCCTCGGCCCATGCCTGTCGGACGCCCGAACGGTAAGCTGCAGTGGCCATGGGTCCTTCGCGAAAGGTCTCCAATAGATGCGCCACCTCCTCGGCGGATGGATCCTGTGGCAAGAGCACACCGGTACGGCCATCCACGAGTTCGCGAACTCCACCTGAATCCGCCACGATGAGCGGGATCCCGAAACTCGCGGCCTCCTGCGCTGCCACGGCCACTCCTCCTTCCAGCCGTGCCAGGTGAACGAAGACATCGACCGGCTCGGAACGATACCATGCGATGATCTCCGCGTTCTGGACCATTCCCTTGAATTCGACCTGGATGTTCGGGGGCAATCGAAGGGCTGCTTCGCGTACACGTTGCTCCTCCTCCCCGGCACCAAAATGGGTCCAACGCACCGGGATCCGGAGCTTGGCAAGCGCTTCGATCAATAAGAGCACCCGCTTGCGCGGGATGAGGAAGGAACAACTCACCACTTTCAATGGACCGGTGGGATCGTGAGGCCCTGGACCGTGGTCCGTGGTCCCCAAACGGGCCAGTTCGAAATGGTCCGCGATCCGTGGATGGCGGGCCTGAAGATGCTCCATGCCCGTGCGGGACGCACAGAATACCCGGTCCACCTGCTCCAACTGGAAACTGCGGAAGGGGATCCAGCCGTTGAGGTTCTGCTCCTCATGGATATCGAAGCCATGCGCTCGGCTGATGAAGCGTAGCCGCTCGTCCCGCTCTCGTACGATCCCCAGTACGGTCGCCCAATCGTGCGTCCAATAGGCATACAGCACCGTACGTTCCGGATCGTGATCCGGCATTACCGTTCGGCGGAGAACATCGGCGCGGCGGATGAGTTGTGCGATGCGCGCCCGTAGATACGGCCATTGTTGGCGCAGGATCCGCAAGGACGGCGCCCCGGTAAGCAATGAACGGATCAGCTTCCATACGACATCCGCGTAGGTCAGCATGGTCCAGACCCCTGCGCCCCTGAACGGATCGGCCACGGGGTATCGCAGCTCCACATTCGCCGGAACAGCCCGCAACGCACCATCCGCATGCTCCGGGAAGATCACGACCTTCTCGAAGCGCTCGCACAATATGGGTAATTCGTTCTCCAGGAAGGCTTCGCGGAAGCCGTGTGGAAAACGGGTGGTGAACAACCACAGTTCCTTCTTGTGCTCGGGGCTCGTCATCGTTCCAACAGGACCGAGAGCAAGTAACGCCATTTGCGCCAACTCCAGTCCCCGCTACAGCGCATGTGCTGAAGTGCGGGGCCGATGCCGAAAGCCGGCAGATGGTAGTATAACGCGGCCCAGTGGTGGCGTAGCTGCACCCGAAGCGCGGCCTGGTCGAAGGTGCCACGCTCCCGGTTAAGGCGTTCGAGTTCCGTCATCCATACGTGGAAAGCCCGTACATCAGCTGCGATGAACGGCCGTGGGAAGCACTTGACCGTGGCCAAATGAAGCTCCCGCTGCTCCTTGTTCAAGGGCCAGCCCAGGTTCGCGAACACATGGTCGTAAAGGAAACGCAGGTCCGCTGCACGATCACGCCCATGCGCGATGTTCATGGCCCCTTTCCGATAGTGGATCAGGGGGCGATCCAGATTGAGGAACCGGGTATGGCGTGCGAGTTCAAGCTGGTGCATCCAATCCTCGCCATAATGCGGCCACCTGTCATCGAATCGAACATCATGCGCCCGGAGAACTGCGGTCCGGTACGCCGTGGCAGGCTGATTCAGGGGTACACCGAAAAGCATGCGCGCTTTGCACGCCGCGTCCGATAGTTCCACCCTGTGCAATGTCTCCGGCTCCGTCATCAACCTGATGTGGCCGCTGGTGGCACCCACCTCGGGATGCGCATCCAACACTGCGACCTGCACCTCGAACCGATCAGGGTACATGATATCGTCCGCATCCACGCGCATGATGTACTCGCCGGTGGCGGCGTCCATCCCCCGCTGCGCCGCACCACCGGGACCCACGTTCGTTCCGTTCCGGATGATCCGCAAGCGATGATCCCCACAGTCCTGTAAGAGCGCCAGGCTCCCATCGGTGCTCGCATCGTCCACAGCGATCACCTCGAAGTCCTGGAAGGTCTGTGTGAACACGCTGGTGAGACAGGCCTTGAGCCAGGGTGCTTTGTTGTACACCGGTATGACCACGGAGACCTTCATGCCCAAAGGCCGATCTTTCTTCCGATCCGGTACAGCATCCAATTGCCGGTGGCCAGTCCGGGCGAAAGGCGGTCCCATCGCGCCTTCAGCTCCGGCCCGTGCGATCGCGCATCGGAACCGATGATCGCACGTGCCCGGCTCATCATCCTGAAATGATCCTTCGTAGCGATGGTGGCGTTCCACTTCAGCAAGAAGCGCACGATCATACGCCGGACCAATACGGCATGTTCCGGCCGTGCGTTGGATGGTCTGAGTTCGACCATTGAAGGATAACCCGATTCAAGCACACCGTACATCTCCTGATCACCGACCCGCTGTGCCATGGCCATCAACAAGGCAGCGGTCTCCCTTACGAAGCCTTCGGT
>JADLAI010000111.1 GCA_020848295.1 Flavobacteriales bacterium | reverse complement strand
GTACCACGTACCGTCCCAGGAACATCAACTGTTCGTTCCGTCGTTGGAAATTCCAGTGGCTGGTGGGTGATGAGGCATGGACCGCGATCAACCGAACGGAACCTGCGCCTACATCAAGGAGCGCATCGATGAACGGGGCATCCTTCAAGGTCACCGTTCGAACCCGCCGGAAGGGATGTTTACTGAACAGGGCGATGCCGTAACAGTCCGTCCGGGGTTCAATTTGGACATACGGATAGTGTTCGCCAAGTCCATTGCATAAGGCCTGCGCCCACTCAAAGCTCACTTCCTGTACGGAAACCACATCAGCATCGCTATCCATGGCCTGCACGATAGCTTCATGGTATGCCGTATTCGATCGCAGCACATTCATATGGAACACACGGAAATGCCAAGCAGACGGCCTGCTTGGCGACAGGTCCATGGGTAACGGCACCTGCACGAAGGTCAACGCCGCACCAAGGAGCGAGGCCTGCGCCAGCCACCATCGCCGACGCACCATCGACATGATCGCGACCAGAAGAAGAAGGATCGTTGCGGGTACCACGAAGGCACGGGCGAGCATGGGGAGATAGCTATCCGGCGCGAAGGCCAATAGCACGGCCACCGACAACAAGGCGCTGGATCGATACAGCTCATTCAGTCCGGCTCTCATGATCGAAGGATCGGTTCGTATCGGCATTCCCTGTGCTCGATCCGGCGCCGTACCGACCACAATGGAATGGCACCGAAGAGGCCGAATGAAGCATCAACACAACGCCAGAGGATCGGGATATCGCTCACCGGTGCCCACAGGAAGGCCAGTGGCAACACGAGGAGGCAGCACCATGGCCCCCACCCTACCAGCCACTTGTTCCGCACGGGATCCCGATATGGGCCGATGATGGCCAGTGCGATCACCAATTGTGCGAACGCCGGCCGGTCGGTGCCATGTAACAACCTGGGATACCCTGCTCCCACATGTGCCACTGCCTCTGCTGCATAGGCAGCCCATCCATACCAAGGGTCTCCCCATCCTTCAAGGGATCGCGACAGCCAACGCGTCCCCAACTCGAGCGGCACCGCGGTGAGGCCGCTTACGAGCAGCGCGGCCATGAAAAATGCCGACCAGCGGCGGATGTAGGTCAGGTCCGATCGGGTGCTCACGGATGTTCGGTCAGTATTTCGGACAAGGCAGCCAGCGTATGGTCGTCCGCCCAATTGCGCTCCTGCCACTGCTGGTGTTCCATGCGCAGGAGGAACCGATGGCGTTTAGCATCCAGTTCGTCCCGGAATTCGGCCGGATCCAGGTGATCCACCCAACGCACACGATTGTTCCGGTGCCGGGCCATCTGTTGCTCCACCTTGTCCAGGTTGGCGTACAACAGGGGAAGCACCTTGTCGCTCATGGCGAGGTAGTTGTCGATATCGATCTCGCCGGGGTTCTCATGCCTCAGGTTGTAGCGTACGATGGTGGTATCCCACTCGATGGTGGTCAGCCCGATGAGCACCACGAACCACGCCCAACCATTCACCCGTGCCAGGTAGAAGAAGCTGCGTCGCTCGCGTACCTTGACGTACAGCGTGATCAGACCGATCAATACCAGCACGAGGAAAACGATAACGCCGATGCGCTTGTAGGCCAGCCCGTGGAAGCTGATGTAGTGCCAGTTACGCAGGAACACCGAGACCCCCAGGATGAAGTTCTGTGCCACCCAAACGATGGCAAGTTGCTTCAGCGTGCCATTGCGTGGATGGAAGTTGAGGTTCCCTCTGAACAAGTACAGCAGCACCACCATGCTGAGCAGGATGCTCCAGATCAACGCCCATGTGCCTTCATGCACGAATTGTTTCAAACTGAAGTCCTGCGGTACGGTGAAGCCGAACCACACCCACGAGATGTCGATCAGGTTCACCACCAGCAGTACCGTGTTCACCAAAGCGAGCAGCACCACGCCCGCACGGCGCTCGCGTTCCAAAGGGTCCATGCCGCGGGGAGCCATCCACTGCGGTCGGCCGACCCGTATGCGCACCATGTGGTCCTTCAGCGGTCCTTCAATGCGCGCGATGAGACCGGGCGCGATGCGGCGTACCAGTGCGGCACTGATCATTGCACCGAAAAGAACGAAGAGCAGACGCGGTGTGAGCAATTCACCCAACAGATCGAAGAAGCCATCGAAGAAACCGGCGGTGAGCAGGTCGAACCTGGGGTTGCCCACGCGGTACAATTGGACGAAGACCAGCGCCACCAACACGGGCACAATGGCGATGCGCGTCCATCGCCATCCGCTGCCGACCTGGGCTCCTTTGCCCCGGAGAGCGGCCATGCCAGCACGCACGCGCAACGGGGCCAGGAGAAAGGCGATCGCAGCCTGCAGCATGGCGGCAGGCGTGCTACGCAGCTCGCTTTCATGCACCAGTCCACCGAAGAGGGATAAGCCGATCACCGTGGCCGCGATGGCCAGGGTGCTGTGGTGCACGTACACCATGGCAGCCGACACCAATGTGCCCATGAGCGCCCAACGGGCAGGAACGGACACCTTCCTCCAACCATAGCGCGACAGGGCAAGCAGGATGGCCGCCACTGCGAAAAGAGAGAGGTTGATCCCGATGCCCCGGTCCCAGAACAAACGATCGAACAGGAGGCTGAGCAGGCCGACCATGACGAAGGGCGACCAACGTGGCCAGGAGGAAGGATCATTAACGGGCATGGGATCAGGGTTTGGGTAGCAGGCGTTCAATGGCCTCCAGGTGCGCGCGGAATGCCTTGCTACCGGTAACGGAGGTCCGGTAGCTGGTATTGGGTCGCTTGCCGACGAAGCGTTTACGTACCAGCACATAGCCCAACTCCTCCAGTGCGGCAAGGTGGCTGGCCAGGTTGCCATCGGTCACCCCCAACAACTCCTTCAGCCGGGCATGATCCACCCACTCGTTCACCACGAGCACGGCCATGACCCCGAGCCGCACCCGGCTTTCGAATGCTTTATTGAGGTCGGCGATCATCAGGGCCGGTGGTTGTCGCGTTCGTAGCGGATGTACATCACCCCGCCATAGAGGATATGCATCACCCCGAAACCAATGGCCCAGAAAAGCAGTCCGGCTTCCAACCACAGCAAGGAGACCAAGCCGAGCGCCAATTCGCACAGGCCAAGCCACCGTACCTCATCCAAGGTGAATTTGCCGGCGTTGAAGAGGGCCAGGCCGTAGAAGATCAGCGTGGCGGGGGCCACCAGACCGGGCAGCCCGTAATGGAACAGCGCGAGACAGAAGAGACCACCGGCGCCCAACGGCACGAGCATCTGGATCATTAGTCGTTGGGCGCTGGCATCCCAAAGGTGCTGGCCCGTTCGCCGGCTACGACGGGAGGTGAACCAGAACGCGCCGACCAGGGCGATCACGAGCACGAGCATCGCATCCATGATCAAGATCGACCGCAGATCATCCAAGGGCATGGCGGAACCTGGCCCATCGTAGGTGAGTGGATCCGCCTCCGGCGATAAGGCCTCATTGATGTGGAAGCGGGCAAGTGCACCACCACCCAAGGCCGCGATACCGGCCACCACGCCACTGAGGCCGCTGAGACTGATAAAACGGGTACTGCGGTCCATCAGCCCCCGTATGTGGGCGAGGTCTTGGGAGGGGTTCTTGCTGTTCATTCACAAAGTACTTTGCACGACAAAGTAACGGGATCTGAACAAGCGAATTGTGCGCCCGTTCAAAAAAATGATCAGTGGACCGAGATCAGGGCCAATGCGGTACCCACCAGCACGGCGACGAAACGTGTGGCATTGAAGCGATGGTCCGGTGCGCTCTCGAAGATGATCGTGGTGCCGATATGCAGGAGCATACCGATCGCAAGGCCCAACATATCATGGAGGAAACCGTGGCTTCCATCCCCTCCCATCAGCACGCCGGTCCCGATGCCCAGCGGAGCCGCAAGGGCGAAGACCACCAGCATGGCCCAACTCGGGCCAGGCGCTGTCCCCGAGCGTAGCAGTACCGTGGCCAATGCGATGGCCATGGGCATCTTATGCAACAACACACCCACCAGAAAGGGGATATCCCCGGCCACATCCGGATCCGCAAAAGGGATCCCCTCTGCGAAGGAGTGCAGGCATAGGCTCAGGAGGGTGACCATCGGTAGGGCGCGCCCACCATGGAAGTGCATGTGGCCATGTTCAATGCCATGACTGAAGAATTCAAGCACCACCTGTAGCAGAAAGCCGCCCAGCACCCAGATCCCGATGTGGCTGCCCTCCTCGGCGTACAGTTCGGGCAGCATGTGCAGGAAGACCACGCCCAGAAGGAATGCACCACTGAACGAGAGGAGCAACCGCAACCAGCTCGCTTCCGGGCGTAGCAGCTTCACCATGGCTCCAGCCAACAAGGGGAGTAGGAAGAATGCGAGAACGGTGGTCAGTGTCATGTTCGTGGTTTGCGAAGCCAGAGTACGAAACGATCCGAATGTTCCCGGTCGAATGGGGTGGGCATAGGGCCATCCGTGCGGTCTTCCACCTCGAACCCTGCCTCCAACGCCATGTACTCCAATTGTTCTGCGGTAAGGGCCTGTACACGCTCCTCGTACCGGTGGCATTCCGGCCCATCCTGTACCGTGATGTGCTTCACCAACACACCCTCCTCGAGGGTACGACGCAACGCGAAACCGATGCCATCCCTTGTCAGGTGTTCTTCGGTGACGAGTTCCCGGATCACCTTGGCGGTATTCATGAAATCCAGGACGAACCGACCACCTGGCTTCAACGCGGTGTACACTGCTCGTAGAACGGCCTTGTCATCCTCCAGGTCATCGAAATATCCCAGGCTTGTGAAGAGGCAACAGACCGCATCGAAGGTTCCGGCACGGAAAGGTTCGCGCATATCATGCATGGCGAATTCCGCATTCGGGACGTTTCGTCGCGCCTCTTCGATGCTGGCCGCGGAAATGTCGATACCGGTCACACGCAGTCCGGCCTCGGCGAAGAAGGCCGCATGCCTGCCCCGACCACAGGCCAGGTCGAGCAGCGCCACTCCTGAGGCCGGTCGCCACCGATCAAGGATGGCATCCACCCATCGGCGGGCATCATCCTCGTCGCGATGTCCATACAGCACCGCGTAATAGCGGGTGCCGAACCAGTGTTTGAACCAGCCCATGTGACCGTAGGCCGCGAAAGTACCGCGATGGAGCGGGTTGACAATTCCGTGGATAACTCCGGCGGGGGACCGGGCGTCAGCCCGGCACTGGGTGGTGTTCTTTGTGGAATAGTCATTTCCAGCATCCTGATGTTGCACTCGATCCACGACCTCTATGATGAACTTGAGCGGAAGCGTGTGATGCTCACCTTCCAAGGACCGCTATCCGCCGAACTGATCTCCGCATTGCTCGGCGCGATGGAACGGCGGATGGAAGGGATCGAGCAGGATCCGCGCATCCGTCGGCGGGTGTTCAACGTGGTCATGGAGTGCCTTCAGAACCTGTTCCACCACAACAACAACCGGATCGTACAGGGCGGGAGAACCATGAGCACCGACGAGCCGCACGGGGTGGTGATGATCGCCCAGACCACCCAGGGGTATCAGGTGCTCACCGGGAATTTCATGGCCGAAGGTGATGTGGAGCGCCTGAAGGGGCACTTGGACCGGATCAACTCCCTGCCGCCGGAACAACTCCGGGAACTCTACCGCGAAACCCTGGCCAATGGCACCTATTCGGCCAAGGGCGGCGGTGGATTGGGAATGATCGACATCGCTCGGAAGAGCGGAGGAAAACTGGAGTATGGCTTCGTGCCCTACGACAAGGATAATGCGTTCTTCAGCCTCAACGTGAACGTGACCAATTAGACCGAAGCACCATGTCAGCCCTGCTACTGGAAGGCACCCCCAAGACCCCCACCGTCAACTTCGATCCCGAGACCGGCTTCCTGGAACTGAAAGGGCGGTCCATCCCTGAGAATTCCATTGATTTCTACAAACCACTGATCGACTGGCTGGATAAGTACGGTCGTTCACCACGCCCCAAGACCGCCCTGCACGTGCAGCTGGAGTACTTCAACACGAGTTCATCCAAATGCATCCTGGACCTGTTCAAGAAACTCGAGGGCGTGCGCGCCACCGGGAACGAGGTCACCGTGCTCTGGCATTACGAGGCCGATGACGAGGACATGCTCGAAGCCGGCGAGGACTATGCAGGGATCATCAACATCCCATTCAAGATGATCCAGATCGAGGAGGTGGACGGTGGTGAGGCTTGACCAACAGGACCTTTCTCCTGCAGTCTGCCTTCAACCAAGTTGAACGATCGTGGCTGGATGCATGTGGGCAGACCACGCTCCGGGTTCATCAACGCCCTCCTTTGGATGGGATCAAGCGGAGCAGACGGGGGAACAGTTCGAAGTAGAGCGCCATGGCCAGCGCCAAAGCCATGCCCCAAAGTACCAACGTATTGGCCCAGAGGGTGGGGATGCGCAAGCCCGTGATCCATTTCGCTGGTGCGTAGAACTGCGCGCCGAAGAAGCCACTGCGCACGGGTTCCAGGTAGATCGGGTCGCTCTTCTGCACCAACTCACCCCGATCGGCCACGATCACGTTCACATCGTTCTT
>JADLAI010000110.1 GCA_020848295.1 Flavobacteriales bacterium | reverse complement strand
GGGCATTCGTCCACATCGGTGCTGATCACGATCTCGCCTTTGTTGGTGACGATGCGGTAGCGCTGGCCTTGTTTCAATGCACGGAGCTTGATCGGATCGATCGCATGGTTGAACGGAGGTGCATGGTGAGGTGCGGGCAGGGAATCCTCTCGCGTCCTGGCAAGTTCATTCAGGAGCTGCACGGCCTCCAGGTCGCGTAGCGGATGCAAGGAGTCCAACGCGCGCTGTTCCACTTTTGGCGGGAAGAGCACCTTCAATTCGCGTGACCGCCCACCGGCCAGCTTCTCTGCTGCAGCACAGATCAATCCCGCATCACCACTGCCGAAGACCCGCTGCCAGAAGGGTGCGGCCTGTTCGATCTGCATGTCGTACGATATCGCACGCGGGATCGTCATCGCCCATTGAACACGATCGGCCAATACACCGAATGCGGCTTGACGTATCGCTGGATGCTTGTCGCTGTACAGGATCGCCTCCAGCACATCATCCCCGTACTCCGGGTCGACCATGCTCAAGGCCTTGATACGTTCGGCTTCGGCATACGGGCTGAGCGCCGTGTCGATGCGTAACGCGAGGATGGCTTTTTGCTTTACGACCGTGTTTTGCCCTACCAGCCCATGGAGACGGCATTCGGTGAGGTCATCGAGCCAGTGCGCTTGGTCCACAACGGACCAATACGCCTTACCCGAACTGAACACACCGCCAAGGTTCAAGGCGTCGATGGCCGCAGTACGTACGGCGGGGATCGGGTCATTCACCCAGGCCAGCAAGGAATCACGGGCGTGGCCATCGGGCTTGAAACCCAATGCCGTGATCGCGGAAATGCGCAAGGGAAGTGGCTGGTCCCGGTTTCCGGCTTCGAGCAAGAGTCGCTGTCGTTCGGGCCCGGGGATCTGCGTGAGCGCGCGGATCAACAGTGCTTTCGCGTCCGGGTCCTTCTCGGCGGCAATGGCACGCAAGACCAACGCGCTATCCTTCAGGAGAAGGGCAGGGGAGTAGCGCCGGATCGCGTCCGCCGCACGCAACCGCTCCTGGCCACTGTTCCGCTCCAGGTAGTGGATGGCAGGTGCCAGCTCCTTCATTTTGCCGCGGCGTTGCAGGTTCAGGAACATGGCACTCAGGTAGGCGCGATGTACCGTGCTGTCGCGCTCTTGATCGGAGCGAGCGGCCATGCGCTCCACGGTACTGTCGTTGGCGATGAAGCCAAGGGCGAACACGGCGTTCACCCGGACATCGACCACGGGATCGAACAGGGCATCCAGCAGACATGCTGCGGACATCGTGTCCTGGACCGATGCGAAGGCCAAGGCTGCTGCGGAGCGGACGGTGGCCGCCGTATCGTGCAACAGGGCGCACAACGCTTCCGTATCGCGGTGTTCCTGCGCTTCGAGCACCGGCCACAGCCGCTCATCGGCCCAGCGGTTCGGGGGTGGGGGCTCGGTCCGTTTCGGCGGGCCACAGCCGAGAAGCACCGTAATGGTGAGTAGCGAAAGCAGATGGATCCGCATGCGCTACGAAGGTCGTTGCATCCAGGTGATCCGCTGCACTCCCTTACGCTATCGACCTACCTTCCAAAGTCGCTCGGCGGTCGCCTAAAGAACAGCTTCGTCAAGTCCCAACCGAAGTACCGGAACACGGCCAGCAAGACCATGGTGGCCGTGGCCTCGTCGAGGTTGCCCACCAGCGGTAGGTTATCCGGCAGGATCTCGAACAGGCCCATCGTAGGGTTGATCAAGTACAGGAAGGCCAGCACCCCGACCAGCGCGACAAGCGTCTTTTTCATGCGGGCTTGGTCATGCAAGCGTCATACCATGCTGATACCAGCGCCATTGTGACATTGGAGCGAATGGCGGGGATAATTTCGCGCCCGCCATGAAGACCAAACTCCTGCTCCTCCTCCTCGTTCCCACGCTCACACACGCCCAACAGAAGTCGGACGCTGATGTGCTCGACCAGATGCGCTACGATGTGCAGTACCTGGCCAGCGACCTGCTCGAGGGGCGCGAGGCCGGCACCAAGGGCGAGAAACTCGCGGTGGACTACATCGCGGGGAAATTCGGGACCGTCGGCCTGATGCCTTATGGCGACAGCGCGTCCTACGTGCAGTCCTTCACTTTTCAGGCCGATCCGGTGCCCGGACCCAACAACAGCCTGCAGATCGGGCGTACCAAACTGAAGTACGAGGAGCAGTTCGCCTGCATGCCATTCAGTGCCAATGGTGTGGCACGCGCCAAGGTGAAGAAGGTGGGTCATGGCATCCACGCACCGGAACTGAACTACGATGATTACAAGGACGAGGACGTGAAGGGCTGGGTCGTGGCCATCGCCGTAGGCTCGCCCGATGGGATCCATCCGCACAGCAAGTACCTCGCCTACCATGATCTGGCCGCTCGTGCGGTGAAAGCGGCCGAGCTTGGCGCGGTCGGTGTGATCTTCTACAACGACGACAAGGCGGTGGAGGATCCTTCCCTGCAATTATCGGCCAAGGTGAAACCGATCGGCATCCCGGCGCTTTTCCTCAAAGGCGACAGCTACCACGAGCACATCATCACGGGCAATCCCTTCATCGCCCAGGTTGACCTGGTGCGCGAACAACGCACGGCCTATAACGTGGTCGGACTCCTGGACCGCGGCAAGGACAATGTGGTGGTGATCGGCGCGCACCTGGACCACTTAGGCTGGGGCGACGAAGGTTCGCTGCACCGGGGCGAGAAGGCGATCCACAACGGGGCCGATGACAATGCCAGCGGGGTGGCCGTGATGCTCGCGCTGGCCGCAGACCTTGCGGAAATGGACCAGGCCAACGCCAACGACTACCTCTTCATCGCCTTCAGTGGCGAAGAGAAGGGGCTGTATGGATCGAACCATTGGACCAAACATCCGACCCTACCGATCAGCACCCTCAACTACATGATCAACCTGGACATGGTCGGTCGGCTGGATACCGGCAATGTGATCGGGGTCAATGGGGTCGGTACCTCACCCGCATGGGCCGAGGTGGATCGTGTACTGGTGGGTGGACTGAAGGCGAAGACCACCACCAGTGGCATTGGCCCGAGCGACCACACGAGCTTCTACTTACAGGGTGTTCCGGCCATCCACTTCTTCACCGGCACCCACGCCGATTACCACAAGCCCAGCGACGATACCGAGAAGATCAACTTCGAGGGCATGCTGAAAGTGACCCGATTCATCGAGAGCCTGATCACGTCCTTGAACGACGATGGCAAACTCACCTTCACCAGGACCGAGGAAGTGAACACCGAGAACACGCCCCGCTTCAAAGTGACATTGGGCGTGGTGCCCGATTACCTCTACGACGGCAAGGGTATGCGGATCGATGGAGTGACCGAGGGCAAACCCGCTGCTGCCGCCGGATTACGGACCGGCGACGTGGTGGTGAGGCTCGGCGCCATCGAGGTGACCGACATGATGGCCTACATGAAGGGGCTCAGCGCGTTCAACAAGGGCGATACGGCGCCCATCAAGGTGTTGCGCGACGGCAAAGAAGTGGAAACGACCGTCACGTTCTAACGGTCGGCCCGGTATCGACCGGTGTGGATCGGTGCCCATGTGCCATCCTTCACCGATCTTCACGCCCGATGAATGCTGTACCTCGGATCGCCGTTATCGGTGCCGGTAGCTGGGGCACCGCCCTGGTGAAACTGCTTTCCACCACACAGGAACAGGTGGGTTGGTGGGTGCGCAAACCCACTACCATCGAGCACATCCGCAAGTATGGCCACAACCCCGACTACACGAGCGCAGCGCAGTTCGAGACGGATCGACTGGCCATGGACAGCGACCTGCACGCGGTGGTGGCGCAGGCCGATGCGCTGGTGCTCGCAGTGCCGAGCGCATTCCTGAAAGGCACGCTCGATCAGCTGGTAAGCACCGCCTTGCGCGGCAAGACCATTTTCAGTGCGGTGAAGGGGATCGTACCGGAGACCAACCAGATCGTGGGCGAATACCTTTTCCGCCACTGGGGAGTCCTTGAGCAGGATTTCGGTGTGGTCTGTGGCCCCTGCCACGCCGAGGAGGTCGCCATGGAGCGCCTGAGCTACCTCACCATCGCCTGCCAGGACCAGGCTAAAGCAGCGGCCATGGGCGCCGCCCTGAACGGTCGCTTCCTCAAGACCACCCTGAGCGACGATATCTATGGCACCGAATACGGCGCCATCCTCAAGAACGTGGTGGCCGTTTGTGCCGGGATCAGCGTAGGACTCGGATATGGCGACAACTTCCGCGCGGTGCTCGTGAGCCGGGCCATCCAGGAGATCGCACGCTTCGTGACCGCCGTACATCCGATCGAGCGGGACATCAACGAACCGGCCTACCTCGGGGATCTGCTGGTGACGGCTTATTCCACCTTCAGTCGGAACCGGGAGTTCGGAACCATGGTGGGCAAAGGGTATAGCGTGAAGGCCGCACAGCTGGAGATGAACATGGTGGCCGAAGGCTACTACGCGGTGAAGTGCGTACACGAGATCAACCAGAAGATGAAGGTGGACATGCCGATCGCTGAAGCCACCTACCGCATGCTCTACGAAAGGATGGCTCCGGGCATGGAGATGCGCCTGCTCAGCGATCGGCTGGCGTGAGCGCAGGAACCGGCATCATGCGCGCCAGATGGCCATAAGGCCACTCACTGCCAGCAAGGCACCGATCGCCTGGAACAGAAGCGTGATCGACCGGGGCCGCCAGCGTTCCAGCGCCCTGCGTCCCAACCGCACAAGCATGAGCAGCAGGAACAAGGCCCCCGCGAATGCGCCGAGGCCGAAGGGAATGGCGTCCGACCAGCCAAGGTCCGTGAATCCCATAGGGGTCAGCATCAGGCGAACACCGCACCAGAAGATGAGCAACTGGGGGTTGAGCATGCCGATCAGGATGCCCTTGCGCACGCCGCTGGCTTTCACATCCACCCGGTCCAGGTCGAAGACCGGCTTGAACAGGAATAGGAAGTACATGCCCAATAGGAGCAACACGCCACCTACCAGCAGGGTGACCCCACGCGCATCCAAGCCAAGGAATGTGAGCAGCCACGTTGCGAAATGGAAGGCCAGGACCGCATAGATGAATTCGGGGATGGCACCGCCCAAGGCCATCCGACGCCCGGATCCCGGCCCACGCTTCACCGTATGCGCAAGCACTGCCGTGTTCACCAGGCCCGCCTGAAGCGAGCCGATGATGCTGGCCACTGCCGTGATGAAGAAGATCAGGATCGCATTCACTTTGTGCAAATTTGCAACGCGATCAATATGCCACGCCTGCGTTTCCATTGGGACTTCTTCGGTCCGGATGCGGCCATGACCGCCGAGCACTTCCTGGAGCATGTGGACGAGTTCTGCACGAAGCATGGGATCGATGGCCACCAGCATTGGATCACCGCCGTTCCTGCACGCTGCACCGCCACGCTGGAGTGCGAAGAGGAACACCTTACCATTGTACGCGATCGCCTGCGGCCGAAAAGGGCGGAGCGTGTATTAGAGCACGGTGCGTAGGATACGTTCCTTCAGGGCTGTGTAGGGAGGCTCCTGTAGACCGTGGTCGACCAGGGTACTGGCCCGCACCACGCTCCGGTGGTGACTGAACAGGTCGAAGGTGTAGCGGCCATGATAGCGTCCCATCCCGCTTGTTCCCACACCACCGAAGGGCAGGCCGGAATTGCCGAATTGCAGCATGCAATGGTTGATGCACGTGCTGCCGGAAAGAATGCGCTCCAAGAACCAGCGCTGCATGTCCTTGTCCGTGCCGAAGAGGTAGCTCGCCAGTGGGACTGGATTCGAACGCAATACCGCCATCACTTCTTCGCGCTCGGTCCATGGGATCACCGGCAGCACCGGCCCGAAGATCTCTTCGCGCAACACCGACGCGTCCGGTGGGACATCGAGCAAGAGGGTGGGGGCGATGTACCGGTCAGCCAGCTCGTGTTGGCCACCGATCACCACACGGCCTTGGTCCAAGTAGGGTCGTACGGCCGCGAAGCGGCGTTCGTTCACCATGCGTGCGTAGTGCGGACTTCGCTGCGGATCCTCACCATACATCCGCTTCACGGAAAGGACATACCTGTCCACGAACTCGTCCAGGACGGCAGTATGTACGAGTGCATGGTCCGTGGCGATGCAGGTCTGGCCTGCATTGAAGTACTTGCTCCAGGCGATGCGCTTCGCGGCTATACGCACGTTCGCACTACGGTCCACGACCGCAGGGCTCTTGCCACCCAGTTCCAAGGTCACGGGCACCAGTTGCGGCGCGGCCAGAGCAAGGAGGCTCTTGCCAACGGCGGGGCTGCCGGTGAAGAAGACATGATCGAACCGGAAACCGTGCATCAAGGTGGGCACCACCGTATGCCCTTCACCCTGGACCACCTGCACCTGTGCCGGGTCGAATACTTCGGTGATGATGCGCTCCACCATCGCAGCGGTCGCAGGCACGGCCTCGCTGGGCTTCAGCACGACACAGTTCCCCGCCGCGATGGCGCCCACCAATGGGGATAGCAGGAGCAATACAGGATAGTTCCATGGGGCGATGATGAGCACCACACCGAGGGGTTCTTTGTGTACCGAGCTCTCCGCGACCTGGATGGCGAGCGGTGTGGGCACTTGCGTCGGAGTCATCCACTCGCTCAGGTGGCCCAGGGCTTCGTCGATGGTCTGTAAGACCAGGCCGATGTCGCTCAGGTAGGCCTCGAAGCGCGGCTTGCGCATGTCGGTGTGCATGGCGGCGATCAAGGCCTCCTCATGCCGCAGCAATGCGGCCCGAAGTCGCTTCAGTGCAGTACGGCGCATGGCCATATCGCGTGTGATCCCGCTTTCGAAACTCGAACGCAGCGCGTGGATCCGATCCATGTCCATGCGCCCAAGGTAGTCCCTGTTCGCACGGCCAGGATGTGATCCATGCCTTCCACCATGAATGCCGGGATGGACATTCGTCGGATGGTGAGCCTCCTTTTACTTGCGACCCGACCCCAACTTGGAGCACGACCCAAGAAGCAAGCTCTTGTAACAGCCGCCCTGGCGTACCTTCTTGCAACCGCAGCGAACGCCCGTTCCGGCCCAACGCGTAGCCTGGGCGGTCAGATACCCGTTGCGACCCCTTCGGGCACCATGTGGCATCCGGGCCTGCTATCCGGAGGGAGGGGCGGTGTGCCGGGAGAGCGATGATCGCTCGCAGCTCACCGGTGTGGCGCCCCCAACGGGCGGATCGCAGGCCTTCACCAGGGATATTTCGGCGGCCACGGCTGCCAACGACTTCTCGCCAGAAAGAACGGTGTTCCAGCCGTGCAAGGGCGAAGATCCTATGAGGGCTCACGCCGCCAGGATGTGATCCACCCCTTCCACCATGCCCCGACCGGCCAGATAGGCGGCGATCCGGTCGCCCGTACCGCGCTGACTGATGAACGACACGATGAAGACCTCTCCGGGCGGTGGCAATCGATCATGCGGGATGAACGCATGGCCAGGGGCCTGTCTACCGCTGACATCGGTGAAGCCGTGGATCGTGATCCCGTGATCGGCAAGCATCGCGGCACGACCTTGGCAAAGACGACTTGTGCCAGCGATGATCAAAGGACGGTCCTGAAGCACCCTTTTCAGCCATAACGCAAGCCATCTCACCTTGGTCCGGAAGAAGGCGTCCGTGCTGTAGTTGGTGTTCGTGCGGCTCAAGCGGTCGGAGTGGTCGTGCCAGGTGAGCAGTGCCTGCGGAAGTTTGGCGAAGCGGACGCCCTGGTGCATCCAGCGCAACCAAAGCTCATGGTCCTCCGGAAGCGGTCCGGTATCGTACCCGCCGTGGAGGTCGATCAGCTCGCGCCGGAACATCACCGTGGGATGTGCCAGTGGTGCATCCACGAAACGTTTCACGTAGTGGTCGTGTGGGGAGAGCAGGGCGTTCTGCCACTCCACGAAGGCGCGCATGCCGCTATGTTGTGCCACCGTACTGGCGAAACGGGTGCGTGTGCCAAGCACGCCGATCTCCGGGTGAGCATCCAGGTAGGCGAACTGCTGCGCCAGTCGATCGGGGTCCGCCTCGTCATCCGCATCCATGCGTGCAATGAACGGTGTGTCGGCGTGGATAAGGCCGATGTTCAGCGCGTGCGCGATCCCGATCCGGGGTTCTTCGATGAGCCGTATACGATGATCCCGCCGCGCCCACGCTGCTGCGATCGCTCGGCCCGCATCGCTACTGGCATTATCGATCAGCAACAACTGCCAGTTGGAGTGGGACTGGGCAATGATACTGGCGATGGCCCGATCCAACGTTGCAGCGGCATCCTTGAAGGGCAAGAGAACGGATAACGTGCTCATCACGATCAAGCTCGAGCGCCATCGCACACCCGCATTCGCAACGTGTGCCATGGAGTGGTCCCTTCCCGACCGAGCGACCCCATTTGTGCAGGGACCTGGTGCGTACGACCGCCGGGTTCCATCCCAACGAGCGGTGCCGAAGGACCCATACAGCGAGGCCCACACAAGGGGAGGGCGAGCAGCGGGATCATGGCGTGGTCAGGGATCGGATGATGATATCGGCCTTCTTCGCGCCGACCTCGGCGACCACATCCTCGGGCAGTGCCTCCTGGATGCCCTTTATGCTCCCGAACCGCTTGAGTAGTTTCTGTGCCGTGGTGGGTCCGATACCACTGATCCCTTCGAGCCCGGTGCGGATGGTGCGTTTGCTCCGGCGACCGCGATGGTGCGTGATGCCGAACCGGTGGGCCTCATTGCGCATGTGCTGGATCACCTTCAACGAGCTGCTGCGTTTGTCGATGTGGAGTGGAACGGGATCCCCCGGGAAGTAGAGTTCCTCCAGGCGTTTGGCGATACCCACCAGGGCCACACGACCACGTAACCCCAGACGATCGAACACGTTCATGGCGGCGTGCAACTGTCCCTTGCCGCCATCGATCACCACGAGCTGCGGCAGTGGTTCTCCCTCTGAGAGCAGCCGTGTGTACCGCCGTTCCACGGCCTCCTCCATGCTGGCGAAGTCGTCCGGCCCTTCCACCGTGCGTATGTTGAAGTGCCGGTAGTCCTTCTTGCTCGGCTTCGCATTCCTGAAGACCACGCAGGCGCTCACCGGGTCGGTGCCCTGGGTGTTGCTGTTGTCGAAACATTCGATATGGCGCGGTAGCTCGGAGAGGCGCAGGTCCTGCTTCAACTGCTCCAGGATCCTCTCCGTTGCGGCTTCGGGATCCACCACACGTTCCTGTTTGCGTTTGTCCAGCAGGAAGTACTTCGCGTTGCGCTCGCTCAGGTCCAACAAGGCCTTCTTATCCCCACGTTGCGGTATGGTGAAGAGAATGCCCGGCATCGCGATGCCGGGATCCACCGGAACGATGGCCTCGGGTGCTGTGCTGCGGAACCTTTCGCGCAGCTCGGTGATGGCGAACTGGAGCAACTCGGCGTCCGTTTCATCCAGCTTCGGTCGCAGCTCCACCGAGATCCCGTGTACGACGGCCCCATCGATCACCCGGAGGTAATTCACACAGGCGCCCCCCATGTCGCTGGCCAGAGCGAACACATCGACATCGCCGATGTCCGCGTGTACGATGGTGTTGCGCGACCGGTAGCGCTCCAATTGGGCGTTCCTTTCCCGCATCTCCTCGGCCTTCTCGAATTCCAGGGCATCGGCATGTGCGTGCATCTGCTCCTTCAACAGTCGCGATAGCCCCCGCGTACGCCCCCTTACGATCTGCCTGATCTCCTTGATGTGTCCGTCATATTCCGCCTGGCTCTGCAACCCTTCACAGGGCGCCTTGCAGTTGCCAAGGTGATATTCAAGGCAACGTTTGTACTTGCCGCGCTCCACATTGCGTTCGCTCAGATCGTAGTTGCAGCTACGCAGTTTGTACATCGCGTTCACGAGTTCCACCACGGTCTTCATGACGCGACCACTCGCATACGGGCCGAAGTATTCACTGCCGTCCTCCTCCGGATTGCGCATTCCCTCCACCCGCGGGAAGCGTTCGTTCCGGATGCGGATCCAGGGATAGCTCTTGTCGTCCTTGAGCATCACGTTGTATCGCGGCTGGTGCTGCTTGATCAAGGAGTTCTCCAGCAGCAGGGCATCGAATTCGGTGGCCACCACGATCACCCGTACATCCACGATGTTGGCCACCAGCTTGGCCGTCTTTCCGCTATCGTGGTGCCTGGCGAAATAGCTCGTTACACGATTCCGCAGGTTCTTGGCCTTGCCGATGTAGATGATCCGTTCGTTCTGGTCGAAGAACTGGTAGACCCCGGGGTCAGGCGGCAGCAAGCGCACTTTTTCGCGGAGGTCCAAGGCCATTGTGGCCGTAAAGATCGGACATGGGAACAGGGCACGAAAGGAGGTGTCGGATCGTGCAGCGCCCACTTTGGCGATCTTTCGGGCTTGGCAATGAGGCTCATCACCGAAGTGGAACGCACTGGGATGTACAGCGACGATGAACAGCGGGGGTTCGGACCGGTACACGTGGATCCTGTGGTAGGATGAGCAAGCAGGTAGTGGTGATCGGTGCCGGGTTCGCGGGTCTGTCCGCGGCCGCCTACCTGGCCAAGGCGGGGCGGAAGGTGATCGTGGTGGAGAAGAACGCGGACCCTGGCGGAAGGGCCCGCAAACGTGAAGAGGGAGGGTTCGTCTTTGACCGTGGACCCAGCTGGTACTGGATGCCCGATGTCTTTGAAGCGTTCTTCAGGGACTTCGGCCAACGGCCAGCGGATCATTACGACCTGAAGCGCCTTGACCCCTCCTATGCGGTCCACTTTGGTCCCGATGATCGTTTGGAGGTTCCGGCTTCCATGGACAAGTTGTACGCGCTCTTCGAATCCATGGAACCAGGCTCTTCCGACAAACTTGCTGTCTTTCTGACCGAAGCCCGCCGGAAGTACGAGCTGGCCATGGGTGGTATGGTGCGTAAGCCTGGGCTTTCGCCCCTGGAACTCCTCGAGCTTCGGACCATCCCGGATATGCTGCGGATGCATGTGTTCGGCTCCTTCAGCACCCATGTGCGGAAATACTTCTCCCACCCGAAACTGATCAGCTTGCTGGAGTTCCCTGTGCTCTTCCTGGGGGCCACCCCGCAGGACACGCCCGCGTTGTTCAGCCTGATGAACCATGCGGACATGGCCCTTGGGACCTGGTACCCGATGGGTGGCATGGGCCGTGTGGTGGACGCGATGGTGCGGGTAGCGACCGAACAGGGCGTGGAGATCAGGACCTCGACCACCGTGCGGCACCTTGAAGTGAAGGAGAGGAGGATTCGTGCCGTGGTAACGGATCAAGGCGACATCGCATGTGACGAGGTGGTGGCGGCGACGGACTATCATCACGTGGAACAGCAGCTCCTTGCTGCCCCGTACCGCAGCTATCCGAAGTCCTACTGGCCCTCGCGCGTCCTTGCCCCGGCGGTGCTCATGTTCTTCATCGGCGTCGACCGCAAGCTGCCGAACATGCACCATCACATGCTCTTCTTCGACGAGGACCTGGCCGCACATGCGCACGAGATCTACCGTGATCCGAAATGGCCGGAACGACCCTTGTTCTACGCCTCGTGCACCTCGGTGACGGATCCGCACACTGCTCCTCCAGGCATGGAGAACCTGGTGGTGCTCATCCCCATCGCTCCCGGCCTTGCGGACGGTGAAGCGGTGCGCGAACGGTACTATCAGTTGGTGTTGGAGCGTATGGAGCGCCTGACCGGCACTGCTGTTCGGCCGCACGTGATCCACCGCTCCTCCTGTTCCGTGAGCGATCTGGAACAGGAAGTGAACGCGTATCGCGGCAATGCCTACGGACTCGCCAATACCTTGCGACAGACCGCCTTCATGCGACCTTCGATCCGCAGTCGAAGACTTGCGAACCTTTACTTCGCGGGGCAGTTCACCGTGCCCGGCCCCGGAGTGCCGCCGGCGTTGATCTCCGGGGATATCGTGGCACGGCGGATCATCAAGGACCATCATCGATGAACGGCCGGGAGATCTTTGACAGGCTTTGTGCGGCCACCAGCCGTCGGACCACATTGGCCTATAGCACCTCGTTCTCCATGGGCGTACGGTTGTTGGCGCGGGACATGCGCGGACCGATCCACGCGATCTATGGCTTCGTGCGGTTCGCCGACGAGATCGTGGACACCTTCCTGGACCATCAGCGGGATGAATTGCTTCGCACATTCGAGCGCGACACCTGGGAGGCCATCGAGGGCCGCATCAGCCTGAACCCGATCCTGCATAGCTTTCAAGGTGCGGTGCATGCGGTCGGCATCGACCATGAGCACATCGCGACCTTCCTGCACAGTATGCGGATGGACCTGCAGCGAAGTTCGCATGATAGGACCTCCTATCAGACCTATGTCCTCGGAAGTGCCGAAGTGGTGGGCCTGATGTGCCTGCGTGTGTTCTGTGCGGGCGATGAGGAAGCGTATATGCGCCTTCGGCCAGCGGCCAGGCGCCTTGGTGCCGCGTTCCAGAAGATCAACTTCCTCCGCGATCTGCACGAGGATTCCCGACGCCTCGGACGAACCTACTTCCCCGGAGTGGACCGCGGTGGGTTGACCGCATCGCGCAAGCAGGAGATCGAAGCGGAGATCCATGAGGACCTGCTCGTAGCCGATGCCGGGATCGGCCAGCTACGCCCTGGAGCACGCTTCGGAGTGCGCTTGGCCGCCATGTACTACAAGGCCCTATTGCACAAGATCGAACGCACCCCCGCAGGCCAGCTTCATCAGCGACGGATCCGTCTTTCCAATGCGCGGAAATTCGCCATGTTGCTTGGCTCGTACGTACACCGGGGATCGATCCAGCCGCATGCTTGATCGGACCCGGGACGAACGGGTGATCCTGGTGGATGAGGCGGATCGCGAGTGCGGCACGATGGAGAAAATGGCCGCACACCAAGCAGGTGAGCTGCACCGTGCTTTCTCCGTGTTCATCTACGACCGGGAGGGGCGCTGGCTGTTGCAGAAGCGGGCTTCAGGCAAGTATCATTCCGGTGGGCTGTGGAGCAATACCTGTTGTGGCCATCCGCGACCAGGAGAGGATATTCGCAGTGCCGCGCAACGTAGACTATTGGAGGAGATGGGACTGGTGTGCAAGGTGGAGGTCGGCTTTCAGTTCCTGTACCGGGCCGAGTTGGACCATGGCTTGATCGAACATGAATTGGACCACGTGTTCATTGGCCATTCCGATGCCATCCCCGTCCCCGATGAGGATGAGGTGGAGGCCTGGCGCTACTTGGACCATGGATCCGTGGAAATGGAACTTCAGGCTTCACCCAAGCACTTCACCGCATGGTTCCCGCTCTGTTTCCGGCGTGCCCGTGAATTCGCCTTCGTGCGGAATACCGGTGGCCCACGAGCGGGTACTCCTGGTCGGTAGCACGAACCGCGCGCGATCAACAAGGCCCCCGCAAGCGATGGGGCACCGAGGGCCGCAATGCTTTTGCCGAAGTTCCTTCCTCGTGTGAGCTGGTGCGAGCGACCGGCCTAATACACCATCAACCGAGGCTCGGTCATCTCCTCCATCGCGTATCGCACACCCTCCCGACCGAGGCCACTGTCCTTCACCCCACCATACGGCATGCTGTCGATCCGGAACCCCGGGATCCCGTTGATGATCACGCCACCGACCTCAAGTTCCTCATGGGCCTGTTTCACATGCGCGAAGTTGTTGGTGAACACCCCGGCTTGCAGCCCGAAGCCGCTGTTGTTCACATGGGCGATCCCATCGGCGAAGTCCTGCACGGGCTCGATCACCGTGATCGGTCCGAAGACCTCCGCATGATCCACTTTCATGGACCGCTTCGTGTCCGTGAGCAGGGTGGCCGCATATACGTTGCGTGCGGCATCCACGGGTTTTCCTCCTGCGAGCAACGTGGCGCCACCCTTCAGGGCCTCTTCCACCCAGGTGGCAATGCGCTCGTAGTCCCCCTTGCCGATCAATGGGCTTACACTGACCTCGGGATCGGCCGGGTCGCCGCTCTTCAGCGCATTGAACTCATGTACCAGCAGTTCGCGGAACGACTCGAATTCCGACCTCACCACGAAGACACGCTGGGTGCTGATGCAGGTCTGACCCGCATAGAGGTTGGCCCCGAGCGCCACGCTTTTCGCCGCAGCGGCGAGGTCAGTACCCGCATCAATGATCACCGCGGCGTTCCCCCCGAGTTCAAGGGTCACTTTCTTCTTACCGCTGATGGCCTTCAGGCCCCAGCCCACGGTGTCGCTGCCGGTGAAGCTGAGCATGGCGATGCGGTCGTCCTTCACCATGGATTCGGTAAGTGACGTCGCACAGATCAATACGCTGAACCCACCTTGGGGCCAGCCGATCTCCTCGATCATGCGACCGAGAGCAAGGGCGCTCAATGGGGTCTTCTTGGCCGGCTTCAGCACCACCGGACAGCCCACGGCCATGGCCGGTGCCACCTTGTGGAGCACGAGGTTCATAGGGAAATTGAATGGGGTGATGGCGCAGACCACACCAGCGGGGACGCGCTTGGTGAATGCGGTCTTGCCCGTTCCCCTGCCGAAGTCGATCGGCGTGACCTCCCCGGCGAAGCGCAAGGCTTCCGCCGCTGCAGTGCGTACCGTGGTGAGGCTTCGTGCGATCTCGTCCCGGGCATAACCGATGGGCTTGCCGGCCTCTTGCATGATCAAGCGGGCGAGTGCCTCCTTGCGTTCCTCCATCAAATGTGCCAGGGCCTCCAGTTTCTCGCTCCGCTCACCTGCGCTCATACGGCGCAAACGGTCCCGGCTCGCGAAGGCCGCCGCCACGGCTTCTTCCACCTGTGCCGCAGTGGCCAAGGGTAACTTGGCCATTTCAGTGCCATGGTACTTGTCCAATACCGATGTGGATCTTCCATCGCCTTCGCTCTGCCAGGTGCCATTGATGTAGTTGGCCTGTGGAAAGAGCGGCGTGGAGGTGGTGGGAGCGGTGAGCGTGCTTGACATGGTCCTGCAAAGCTACCCAAACAGCGAGGCGGCACGGATCACTTGGCCAGATACCTCCCCACCGGCCGCAGTAGGACCACCTGTACCACCTGCTCCTCGAATCGGTTGAAGCCGGCCTCGACCTGTTTGTCCGGCCAGATGACCTGCACGCGCCCCTTACCCACGTCATAAGCTGCGGTGTACAGGGTACCGAAGCCACGCAGGTATTGTTGGCTGTACACCGGAGGCTTCAGGAACTGTTTGATCATCGAAGCCCTGGTCTGTTTCGGGTCGGCGATGCAATGTTCCAGCGAATGCTTGCGTTCGATCGTGTGCGTGAAGGCCGCATACTCATCCCACTCCACCTGGTGCTGATGGTTGGTGGCCACGGCCTGGTACACCACCTGTGTCGGTCGATCCGGATTAAGGTACACCGTCGCGAACCTGCCGCTCTTATCCACCACGGTGACATTGTAGCCCATGTGCACGGGCACGCGGGAGAGCGTAGCACAGGCCTCATCGGTCGTGCTGCAGGTTTCGAGCACATAGCGGACCAGCAGAGGGATCCCGAATCCGGTGCCGCTCACCTTCCTGCCACCGAATGCCAGGGCCACCGCCAGGCCATCCGCGTTCATGCCATCAAGCAGGCCCCAGCCACTATCCTGCATGCCGATCACGGGTTTCACGTACTCCGTGTAACGCATGCGACCGTCGAAATACCGCGGGTCGAAGTCGTAGTTCCGGATGAGCGTAGGAGTCCCCTTGGTCCATGCAACCTGCGAACACCCGGCCATGTAGGGCGGTGGGCACCACATGCTCAGGAACCGACAGGCAGCATCATTGTTGTTCGCCAGGCGGCACAGACTGTTGTACACCGGGATCAGCTCCGGCATGTGCAACTCCAACACGCTGCGACAGGTCACCAGGTCGGGGCGCTTTTCGAGCCCTTCGCTTTCGTACCAGATCCGGAACAAAGGCCATGCATGGTCGAAGAACTTCTGCCAACGCACGCTGGGCCAGGGTTCCTTTACAAGTTTCAGGTTGACGTACATCGATCACATCGTTTGCAGCGTGGCGAGTGGCGAGCAGTGCGTGGTGACTGCCCCGGCGGGCCCACCACGCACTACACGCCACTCATCACTCGCCACGCTCATTACATCATCTTGAACCCCCCGATCTCCAGCATGTGCCCGGTACCCGCTTGTTCCCCTGGCACGATGCTCTTGTATTCCGCCCGGATCGCGGCAAGCCACTTCTTCGATCGTTCGGTGAGCTGGAAATCGTCGGTCATCATGCGCCCGCGCATCACCAGGATCCCGATGTCGGCGCCTTCGTACAACCAGTCGCCCACGCGTGTGATCCGCAAGAAGAAAGCCTCATTGTCCTTTTCCACATACCGACGGTGTGTGTCCATGCGCCAGAAGTAGATGCTCCCATCCTCGCGCATGCGCCAGATACCGCTGCGCGGTGCCTCGGTCACACGGCGGATGTCGTCCTGTGTGTGCTTGATCACCATCTGGCCCCAACTGTCGATGTTGCGCGCATCGGCCCAGCGGCGGTTCAGCGCGTTCACGCTCAGCTCATACGGTACGTTCATCCATTCCAGGGTATGGAAAAGGTGAAGCGGTGCATCGGCCATGGCGAAGGCGGCATGATTGGTGATCGAGCTTGCACCAGTGACGCGCGGGTTCAACTCGCCGAGGTAGATCTGGCCGTTGTCCTTGTCAATGAGGTAGTCCAGTTCGAAGTAGCCCTTGTACCCTTCCTTCAACAATTGGTCGCCGAACTTGCGCGCATAGCGCCGGGCCTTCGCACGGATCTCGGGGGTGAAGGTGTCCGCATGGATCTCATTGCCGCACCAACCGCCCTTGTATGGGGTGAGTTCCTTGAAGCCCACGAGTTCCGTCATCAGCGGTGCCACGATGGTGCCATGCCGTGTGACGCAGGCCTCCATGGCCGCGCCCCGACAGTTGATCCGTTTCATGATCTTGCACTCCTTCTCCGCCTCGATCTCCCCGGCGTACTTCTCATAGTCCGCAGCACTTTTGATGAAGAAGGTGGTGTGGCCACTGTCGCCGAATGGGGTTTGCACCACCAGGTCGGTACCGAGGCCACCCTTCTGTGCCACGGCCAGAAGATGCTCGTAGTGGCGTACGCGGCTAAGCACATAGGGCACGCAGGGGACACCGGCCTTCTCCGCCACACGGTTGGTGTTCACCTTGTTATCCAGCCAGGTCCGCAGCTTCGCTTTCGGGAAGATCACCTCCAGCCCGGCCTTCCGGGCCAGTGCCTCGGTCTTTTCATCGAACATGAGGAAGAGGGCTTTGCCGCTCTTCCCGTTCACCTTGCGGCTCTCGATGTAGTCACGTACCTCACTGTGGGTGAGCAGGTAGTTGTTGATGTCCTCGATACTTTGGAATTCCTCGTGCGGCTCTTCCGTGCGCGGGCTCATCAGGTTGGGGTGCAACCCGTCGAAACAATCGATGTAGGTGATGAACTTGAAGCCCTTGATCCATTCGTCGGCACCGAGCAAGTTGAAGTTGGTGGCGCTGATGAAGTAGATCGGTGTTTCATTCCGGTGGAAGAAGCGGCGGATATCGGAGATGCCCTTGAGGGTATGGGTGGAGTTCCCTTTGCCCGCCGGCTTCTTGCGTCGTACTCGCTTCCTGGCGGGCGTACGCTTGGGACGGGCCGTTTTCCGGGAGGAGCTACGCTTGGGCTTGACGGGGGTCGGTCTCTTCGCTGGGGCCTTGCGCTTCTTGGCGGCGGGCTTCTTGCTCATGGCAACGGGGGTTGCTTGGGATCGGTAGCAAGGTAAGCGCCCGGGCCTTTCGGCTGACAAGCCTCAG
>JADLAI010000109.1 GCA_020848295.1 Flavobacteriales bacterium | reverse complement strand
TGTAGCTCTGATCGCTATTGCCCGTGAAGGTGACCCCATTCCGCATCCAGGAGCGGAAGCCGACCTCCGCTGCGATGAAGTTCGCGTTCGTGTTGCCCCCCACATCGATCAGGTGCAACCGGCTGAAAGGAACCCGCGCCGGTGCGAAGCCGGCATCGAGGTTGCTCAAGACCAGCGAGCCGTTGCGCGGCAGGGCCGGATAACCGTTGATCACCGGTGATACGTTCGGGTACAACTGCATGCGTTGCAGACTGTCCGTATACCACTGGATCGGGTAGTTGCCGTTGTGGCGCACTTCCAAGGGGAACGTGGTACCACCATCGCAACCCACGTAATCGCCTGAAAATGGACTATTGCTGGGTGTTGTCACTTGGGCATGCCCCCAGATGGCCGCCAGCAATCAGAAGGCCACCCATGATGGCCGTAAAATTTTTGTCGTCTTCATGGTCATTCGGTTTTGGTTCTCTCGAAAGACCGGATTCCGTTCGCCACTACCAACGAAGAGCAGGGCAGCGACGAACCTCTGCTACTCGGTCAACACGAACTTGAACGAACGATGGAGTTCCGCCTCTTCCATGCGAAGCACGTAGCTGCCCCTTGGCCAAGACCCCACATCCAATCGCCAGTTTTCTCCGATAAGGTTACCCTGCCAGATCCTTCGGCCCAACGGATCCATGATCATTGCCCTTGCCTGCATGCCCCGGCCTGCAACTTGGATCAAATCCACGGCCGGGTTGGGCCATAGCACGACATCCGGCGCAGTAACCTCCACTACACCCGATGCCATTGGACAGCCCAATGGATCGGTGGACACGCACACATTGTCGATGAGGGTGTACGCCTTGGGCAGCCACGCGTAGTGGGCAAAGTGGATCGTATCGGTGATGCTGTTATCAAAATGGTTACCGATCATCAGGTACTGGTAGGCGCTATCGGCCACGAAACTGCCGCTCACCAAGGTCCAGCCCACCGTATCCGAAACCACCCAAGGGTGATACACCTGCGCCGTATTCCCAGCCACCGGCCAGGGGTCATCTATCGTCCACGGTCGGGGTTGCATGGTGAAAAGCGCCCCGATATGACTCGACGCGATGTAGCACTGTGGATAGGTTTCGCTCCCGTTCCAGGCCGCGTTCGCATAGAAGCTCACGTAATAGGTCTGGCCGGGCGTCAATGCTGTAAGCAGTTCCGCCATGACATACTCCCTGAATCCATTTGGAAGCTGAAAGGTACCTACCCCTACGTACGCCCCGCCGTCCTCTGCATATTGGAATGCAGCGAAGCTCTGCGGCACCGCATTGGCGGCACCGACCAGCAGGCAACTTTGGTAATAGTCGGGGGTACCTCCTCCAGAGAACCAGTGCAACGGTCCGTCGTCCGTGTCAAAGAAGCCCAAGACGGCATGGCAGGTGTCGTACTCCTCGAAGCTGGGGTTGGGCACCACGTTGCCCTGCGCTTCGCAGCGGAGGGCGGCAACGAACAACAGGCAGCCCAGCACCCAGCCAAGGCTAGCACGGAAACACGAGTTGTTCATCGCTTTCATATTCGTTCCGTTCGTGTTGACCGGGGTAGCATGGTCCGGTCCGTGAAAAATACAACGTAGCACACGTTCATCACGCGTGCATGTCTTCCCTTGCGGTGGCCGGGAGGGGCCGTTCGCTTGCAGGCGAGCGTGCTCTTGTGGAGCACACCTATCTAAGGAATGGTGGTGTGTTGGACATGGTCGTTTGTATTTCAGGGTTTCGTTTCGAGGCAGGGTGCCGCTACGGTGCCTGCTTGCTGCTTCCGGACCGCTTCTTCCAAGTCCTCCATACATACAAGGCACCAGGCCATACAAACCGGTTGCTGTTCCGTAGGTAGGCCACCGGCATGCTCCAGCCAGCGTTGCATGCGCACCGGCAGGGTCTCGAGGGTATCCGGGGAGGGCGTTACCCACATGCCGTACATAGGCACTATGCCCGGCGCCGACCTGCCATTGCCCACCTGGCCCTGTGCATACCGTGCCAGCAATACCAACACCAGCAGGCTAAGAAACCGTACAGCGCACGTGTTGTGCGCTTCAGAAAAAGCGATTCCTTGTATGCCCGCTACGCTGGGCGCTGGGCGCTGGGCGCAAGCCAAGCAAGGAGGCTATGTGGAATTGCGCGTTCATAGTGGAACGAATATAAGGGCTTTCAGGATTGGTTGAGCATACGTTGAAAACTCATCCAAGAACCGATCCGTGATTGGGGGCATCGGCAGCAAGCTCGGTGGCGTTGTGCTCCACGTGGAGTTTGGCCAATGGGCTCACCATTCCGATACCCATGAGCCACCGCTGATCCGGGCAGTTGCCATTGGTGCCGGGCGGGCGCCAGGCCGTTACCATTTTGGGGGCTGCGCTATCGTAGACCCGATCGCAGTGTACGCGTAACGAACGCCAATGCACCACGCCGGTGTTGTCCACTACCATGTACTTGTCCAGGGTGGTGGCCACTGCCGCACCGGGTGGTTTGCGGATGCGCAGGCGGCCATCGGATGTCCACCCGTTCATTGGGCGTGGCAGCGAACGCATCGAGATCGCCGAGGCCAACGAATGCCTCCTGCCCACTGAACGCCGGTTGCACCAACATGACCCTCAATGCCATTTCGCAGTACGGCATGGTCCAATTCCGCATTGCCGGTACAGCTCCTGCTTGCCCTACCCCACAGAAGGGATCTATACCAATTACTGAGCCGGTGACGAAGATCCGCACTCTTACACAGGGATGCGCAACATGGTGAGAGAGTGAGAGGGTGCGAGGGACAGGGCTTTCGCTCTCTCACCCTCTCACTGTTTCACCGATGCTAGACCGCTTCATTTCCACAGGCTCAGTAGACCCACAGTTCCATCCGTTCTGCTTGCTCTTCTTCCGCATTATTTCTTCGGGTCGAGCGTTCCGTAGCCACCGTTACGCAACGCTCCACCCGTATCGTCCTGCGAAAATGCCGCATCCCGTTTGCGGGAAATAGCGGGGCATTCATGGGAGGAACTGAATGTATAAATGGTATTACCGCGCAGCTTTGGACGACCTACACGTGCGAAATGGTATCAGCGCCCCACGAACCGCTCACGGCCCAAGCCCAGCCAGCTTAGGGCAGCACCGCCCAGAAGTTGCTCGGTGGTGGCCACGTCGTAGCCCATGCGCTTGATCAACTCGCCGGGCACGAGTTCGCCCAGCGGAAAAGGATAATCCGTACCCATGGCCACGCGGCTGGGACCCATTTGATCCACAACGAAACGCAACATCGCCGGGTCATGTACCAGTGCATCGATCCAGAACCGGCCGAGGTATTCGCGCGGGTTCACCGCATTGTCCACCGCGCAGAGGTCGGGACGCATGATGAAACCGTGCTCGATGCGGCCCAGGGTGGCTGGGAAGGCGCCGCCGCCATGGGCGAAGGCCACACGTAACCGGGGCAGGCGCTCCAACAAGCCACTGAAGATCATGGAGGTGATGGCCGTGGCTGTTTCCGCAGGCATGCCCACCAACCAGGGCATCCAGTACTTGTCGAAACGATCGCCACCCATCATGTCCCACGGATGTACGAAGACCGCCATTCCCAACTCCTCACAAGCCTGGAAGATGGAGAACAACCGTGATTCGCCCAGGTTGGTGCCGTTGATGTGCGTACCGATCTGGATGCCGGATAGGCCGATGCGCTTGCAGCGATCCAGCTCCTGGAGGGCCAGCTCCGGTTCCTGCATGGGCAGGGTGCCCAGACCCACGAAGCGGGTGGGCCAGCGGTCCACGATGTCGGCGATGTGATCATTGAGGAACATGGAGAGGTCCAGCGTGTCGTGCGGCCGGGCCCAATAGCTGAACATGACCGGCACGGTACTGAGCACCTGTACCTGCACCCGTTGCACATCGCACTCTTCGATGCGCGTCCGCGGATCCCAGCAGTTGGCCTGCACCTCGCGGAAGAACTTGTTGTCCATCATCATCCGGGCACAACCTGGCTTGTGGTGGTCCAGGTGGATGAAGCCCCGATAGCCGTAGCGCCGCCCGAAGTCGGGGATGTGCTCCGGCAGGATGTGCGTGTGTATGTCGATCGTGAGCGGCGCGGCCATGCGGTTGCTTCAGACGAAGCGTGGATCGGCAGCCATCACGTGACCACATCGTGTACAGGTCCGCTTGGCCTCATCGCCATAATATTCCCGGAACCTCGGCAGGAAGTCCTTCTCGATATCGTTCAGAACGAACTTGTATTCGTGCAGCAGGTTGTTGCACTTTTCACAATACCACTGCAGGCCATCCTCCAGTTCGCGGTCGTCCCGCTTCACCTCGATCACCAGGCCCACGGTGTTGGCGCCACGCCTGGGTTGGTGAGGCACCCGTGCAGGCAGCAGGAACATCTCGCCCTGTTTGATGGGGATGGTCACCGCTTGGCCATCCTCCTGGATGCCCACCTCGATGTCCCCTTCGATCTGGTAGAACAACTCCTCGGTCTCGTTCCAATGGTAGTCCTTGCGCGCATTGGGGCCACCCACGATCATGACGATGTAGTCCCCGGCCTCCACATACAGGTTCTTGTTCCCGACCGGTGGTTTGAGCAGGTCGCGGTTCTCGGTGATCCACTGTTGCAGGTGGAAGGGACGACGGATGGGCATGGAGGCGCGGGTTTCGGCCCGAAGGTAACCCGGCAAGGGCAGCTGAGCGCCCTTCAGTGCTTGGTGGCCCTGCCCGACATCAATAGCAGGGCGCCGTTGGTGCGCATCATGTCGGCGGTGTACTGGTGGTCCTGCACGAAGGCCCGTGCTCCACGGTCGTAACGCACGATGGCGAAGGGAAAGTCGAGCTGATCCGTATCAGCCCCCTCATATTTTGAAGCCGGCAGCATGGTCATGGCCATGTCGATGGGGATGATCTCCACCAGGTCCTTGGGCAGGTTGGCCCGGGTGTCCACGAGCACACGCTTTGGCAGGTAGCCCTCCTTGCGGAATTCAATGGCGAACTCCTCCTGAAGGCCCAACTCCATGCCAAAGCGACCACTGCGATCCGTGACCTGCTCTCCAACGACCTCGTTCCCCTTGTAGATGATGACCTGGCAGCCCTCCAGCTTCTTATCCGCCTCCAGGACACGGCCCGCGATGGGCAGGGTCAAGACCATGTCCTGTGCCGGTGTTACCACCGGTAGTACTACGAGCAAGAGGAGGATGGGTGATAGCCGTATGGTCCGCATGACGGGCATTTCGCCCGGCATACGTGCTCGCGGATAACAAGGTTACGACACCTACTCCAGTACCAAGCGTTGGGTAGCCACCCCCGATCGCGAGACCATGCGTACCACATACACCCCTTTCCCGATGCCGAAGGGCAGTTCAATGGGCCATGTTGTTCCGCGATGCATCATGCCTTGTTGCGCATGGACCAGACGGCCATCCGGGCCGAGCACCTGGAGGGTCATCGCTCCTTCGATCCCCGCTCCGACGACCGTGAACCGTCCGGAATTGGGATTTGGCCAGATGGACCAGGCATCGGCTTCGGGCATGGTCAATCCCGCGCAGATCTCCACATTCACCGGAGCGCCGATCATGTCCAATGCAGCGCAGACGCTCCCACCGCCCTGGATCAGCTGTGTGTCCACCTCATTGATGCTGGTGACATTGAAGGCCACGTTACCGAGGTCAAGCGTCGCCGGATCGTAGACGAGGGTATGCATGGTGTATTGACCGACGGCCGTTACGATGAACGCCGGGGTAAGGGAGCCCTGTTGAATGATGTGGTCCTGGCCTGTCGTGAGCAGATAGAGCACCTCGAACCCGGTCGGCACGACCATGTCGCCACCCGCTGTGGCATCGATCGTTGCCGAACCGTTGAGAAAACACTCCGTGCTGGCATTGGCTTCCAAGGTGCCCGCATCGGCCGGGCATGGTGGGCATTCATTCACCACCACGACGGCGCCCGGAAGGTCGAGGCCGGCGCAGATCCCACCGCCTCCTTGCACAAGCAACCCATTGATCGTCCCGACCGTGGTGGTCCCGAAGACCAGCCCGTTCAGATCCAACGTCTCGTCGTCATACACCAGGGTATGGATGGTGAACGTATCCACATCGGAGACCAGGAAGGTGGGCGTCAAGGAGCCCTGCACGATCACCGTGTCCGGTGTGGTGCTGAGCAGATAGATGGTGCGGTAGCCTTCGGGGACCACCGCATCCCCACCAGGAGTGCCGGAGATGGTCACATCGCCGTCGGTCAAACAGACGAATGGCTCGTTCGCAGTGATCGTTCCCGCATCCTCGGGACACTCGATCGTTGTCACTGTCTCCAGGCAGATGAAGAAGCTCGTGGTCCGCGGACTTCCCGAATACCAGTCATCCACACGCAGGTAATAGGTCTCCCCTACGACAAGCCCGTTCAGTTCGACGACCGCAGGCACCCCGAAGTCGGCCCCGATGGCACATCCGATGCCCGTTAGCGCACCACAGGTCCCGCTGAACACCTCGGCATGCACATTGAACTGGGCACTGGGTGCGATCGTGAGTTCGTATGCCGTGGCCGTGGCCTCGAATGAATACCAGACACCATCGGCCACGTCCCCATTGCCGCATCCGATGCCGGTGTTGCCTGCCGCGGTCGCGAAGGCTACACTACCGGCCACAGGCGTGCATTCTTCGGCCGAGGCCAATTCGATCGCACCACCACAGGTCGCGTTAGCGGGAGCGGTGGCCGTACAAGCCGTTGCGGTGAAGGTGATCGTGTACGGACCCGTGGATCCAGTACCCTGTAGCACCGGGAAATAATAAGTGCCTGCCGGTAGGTTGGGAAAGCGCACCGTGTAGTTCCCATCGCCGCACACGTCGGGATCGATGTTGTCCGTCGAGTTGAAAACGAAGTTGGTGAGCGGACAACCCACCGCCAAGGTGATGAGCGAGGCGGCGAAAGCAGGCGTGGTCCCGCAGTATCCGATCGTGACATCGGCACAGGACGTGGTGGTGAATGCCTCCCACACCACCGGAACTCCGAACACCGGATCCAGCACCGCCCCGGTATTGTCCCCATTGACCGTGACCGGCACATCCAAGGACAGGCTGTTGATCAACGCCCCGGCACAGGTGGTGTTGGACCCTCCTTGGGCAGGACCCGATCCGCCCGCCTCCGGTGGTGCGACCTGCATGGGTCCTTCGTTGCCGATCCGGGCATGGATCGACGGGGTCAGGAATATCATGGCACTAAGCACCAGTGAGTTGCGTACGGTATTGATCATGGTGTGCGGTCGTTGCATCCGTTGGGGGTTCCACGTGTCAGGCGGAATTGAAGTCAAAGAACGCGCCAATGGATCGGTACCGGGTCTTGATCCATCCTGTGTTTTCCACGATCGAAGGAATGAAACTGTCAGTCCATGACCCCCGACCGGCTCTCGTGCCGTATACCATCCACGCATTCCATATCGGCCGATCCACTTGCCCTCTTTCCGGAGGACTTCTCCGCGGAACAGGTTCCGTTGGCCCCGCTACGCAGCGACCTTGCCGTCTCGTCATACGGAAAAATAGCAGCGCATCCTCAGGTGCCGCTGTATGGCGAAAGGGTAATACAAGGTCCGAGCCTTCATCAGGCCTCCCTCCATTCCATCCCACAGGCCACACGTTCCGTGTTACAAACGAACAGCCTCCGACATCCGCTCGTTCAAAGCAGACCTTCACTTCGGCTGATCCCCGGCGCTGCTCACTGCACCATGATCCGAAGCGGATCGCTCATTCCATCGGCCGTGAGGATGCGCACCAGGTACATGCCGGAGGGGCTGTTGACAGGAAGGTCCACGGTGATGGGGATACCAGCATCCACCATCACCTGCTGCTCATGCAACAATCGTCCATCCGGTCCAAGGATCCGCACGGTCGCCGGACCGAACGCCTGACCACAGACCACATTGATCCTTCCATTACCGGGGTTGGGCCATGCCGCCCAGGACGCGCCACCGCTCTCTTCGACGCCATTGCATACCTCCACACGCACCTCCGCCGCATGCTCCGTGATCTGAAGACATTGACCCGTGGTGGTGATATCCGACAGGCGATCCCCGACCGAGATCCCCGACAATGCTCCATCGTGCGATAGGCCATGTACCAGGTAGGTGCCCACGGCGAGGCCGTTGAAGTCGAGTGCATCCTCCGCGATCACCGCCGCGATCATACTGTCCGTTCCTGTGACCACATACGTGTAGTTGACCGGAGCTGTGCTGGTCGTGGTGAATTCGATCAGGTCCGGCACGATGTCCTGGCACACGTTCAGGAGTGTCTGCCCATCGGTGGAGGCCACCGACCCAGCATCACAGATGGCGGAGGTGACCGCACCCGTCACACATAGGGTGAATTCGCCGGGTTGCCCCACATTCCGGTCGGTGAAGATCCGTAACAAGAGGGCGGTGTTCGGCGCCAAGTCGAGGTCGACAGGTGCGGAAGGCTGGTCCACGCAGAGCAGTTCCGTTCCATTGCAGACATCCTGTATCGCGATACCCCAGGCTGTCATCGATCCAGGGTCGAGGAGGACGGTGATCCCCGTGTTCTCCCCACTGTTGAAAAGGTACCATACGTCGGCGATCTCCGATCCGGGGGCACTACAGCCGGGTGCGGGGGCATCGCCCTGTGTCGCATGGGTGTTGTCCCCATGCACCAGCCCGCCAGCACAGGCCTCAGGCAATTGCACGGTCACGAACTCAGGCGTTGAACAGTCGTCGTTCCCCGGCCTGCAATCCACCACATGCAGGATCGTTCCAGCGGTATCCAGCAGGGCGCAGATGGCACCTCCGCCCTGGACCAACAAGGCATTCAAGCCATGCACGGTGGAGCTCGTGTCGAGTGCCGCACCCAGATCAAAGGTCAAGGTATCCAGGATCAATGCGTGGACCCTGTGAGTACCGATGCCGGTGAGCGTGGTCGACATGGCCGTGGTGGTATCCGCGATCGTTCCCTGCGCATCGGCGATGAGGTAGCGGACCGTGTATCCCGCAGGCACATCGGCACCCTCCAGGGTCCAAACGAAGGTTGAGCCCGTGGGGAACTGGCATAGGGTGTCCGCCACAACCGCCAGTGATCCGAGCGTGCCCGGGCAGCAGGTGACCACTTCGATCAGCGCACCGCTTTGATCAAGTGCGCCGCATTGCGACCCACCACCGGACAGGAAATGGCCGGCCACCGTAGCGATGGTGGTGGTGTCCAAGGCGATCGTTCCCAATGGATAGGTGTTCGGATCGAACACAAGCGTATGGATACGGTAGGAGCCAGCGCTCGACACATTGAAAGTGGGTGTCGTTGACGTATCGCGTACCAGACCATCCTCGGCCGTGCTTAGGAGATAGCGGATCACCTGACCGACGGGCACCGAGGCATCACCACCAGCAACGGCACCGATGGCGACCACCGGCTCATCCCAGCACACCGTGGGCGACGTGGCCACAAGCGTTCCTGTGCTCGCTGTACAGCAGTTCTCCACCGTGAACCCGGCACCGGTGATGTCCAGGCTGGCACAGGTGGGACCGCCCCCCTGCACGAAAAGTTCGTTCAACGAACCGATCGTATTGCTGCCCAGTTGGATAGTGGCCGGGTCAAAGGTGACCGGATCGTACACCAACGTGCGGATGGAATACCCCCCTGTTCCCGATACGGTGAAGAGCGGTTGACCGCTTTGTGCGAGCACCACTTCCGAGGAAGAGGTGAGCAGGAACACGGTGCTGTAGCCGGGCGGCACATTGGCATTGCCCGATGGGATGGCCGAGATCGTCGTGGATGGACCAGTAAAACAGACGTTCGCCTGGTCAGGCACGAGGTTGCCCGCCGCTGCTTCGCATTCCGTATCGACCACCTCCACCACGCAGATGTCGAATGTGCTCGTTCGCGGCACACCGGCGTACCAATCGGCCACGCGCACGAAATAGGTGCTCCCCGGTACAAGTCCGGTAGCCGACAACGTGGTGGCCGCACCGAAATTCTGACCGATCGCACAGGCCAGTAGGTTCTGGGCATTACAACTTCCGCTGATGAGGCTGAGGTGTACGTTGAAGTCGGCACTGGGCACCACGTTGATCTGGCAAGAGTGGCTATTGGCCACGAACGAGTACCAGACCCCGTCGGAGATATCCCCATTCCCGCAAGCTGTGCCCGTCGGTCCCACATTGGTCGCGTGTTCCACTGTTCCACTCACGTGAACACAGGTATCCGCGGGCGTAAGCGGAATGGCGCCTGTACATAGGGCGTTACTTGGTGGTGTGCCCGTGCAGGGTGTTGCGGTGAAGACCAAGGTGTAGTCACCGCTGCTGCCCGGCGCCTCAAGCACTGGATAATAGTAGGTTCCAGGAGGAAGAGCGAGGAAGCGCACCCCGAAATTGCCATCGCCACACTCGTTGGGAACGATGTTGCTTGCGGAATTGAAGACCACGTTGGTGATCGGGCAACCGGTGACCAGGTTGATCATGCCCCCCAGGAAATCGGGGTCGGTGCCGCAGTAACTCACCATCACATCCGCGCAGGCGGTCGTGGAGAAGCCCTCCCAGACCACGTTCGCCTGGAAGATCGGTTCGGTCGGGGCGTTCTCGTTGTTGCCGGTCACGGTGCTCGGCACACCCATCTCCAGCGGGGCCACCACAGCACCCGCACATGGGCCGTTCGGCGGAGCACCACCGAGCATGGACGGGGAAAGATGGTCCCCGGACCGGGACAAGGCCACGAATTGTGCGCTGGTCACCAGTGGTGCGGTACTCAGCAGGATGGGCAATAGCAACAGTGTGCGTGGGAGCTTCACGTACATCGGAGGTCGGAGCGGATATTGTGGATGCAAAGGTCCGAGATCGCATGGGTGACCGTGGTCACCATCGGAACGGGTTTTCCACGATCACTTGGAGCACCCGCGAATAAAGGGATCCGGCCTTCGGGTAATTTCACCCCCACAATGGGAGTCACACCTCTTTCCGGACAATTCGCGCTTGTTGGTGGCGGCACACAAGGCATTGGCCGGGCCGTGGCCATGGAACTGGCGCTACAGGGCGCATCGATCACCTTACTGGCCCGGGATGCCAAAGCACTTGCCGCTGTTCGGGGTCAGTTGCCCAGGCCATCGGACCAGACCCACTACGTGCTCGCATGCGACATGGCGGATACCCGGGGATTGCACACGGGGATCGATGAGCTGCGGCGTGACCGTCCGATCAGCATCCTGGTGAACAACACCGGAGGTCCACCACCGGGCCTTGCACACGAAGCCGACCCATCCGCATTCGTTGCCGCATTCACCCAGCACCTGATCGGTTTCCAGACCATCGTTGGCCTCGTGGTGCCCGGCATGAAGGAGCGCCGACAGGGTAGGATCATCAATGTGATCAGCACCAGCGTGAAGCAACCATTGCCCAACCTCGGTGTGAGCAATACCGTCCGCGGGGCCGTGGCGAACTGGGGCAAGACCCTGGCCAACGAACTCGGACCATACCGGATCACGGTGAACAATGTGCTGCCCGGAGCCACGGAGACCGAGCGGCTCACTTCGATCATCGCCGGAAAAGCACAGCGCACGGGCACCTCCGTTGAGGCGGTGAGGGCGGAAATGCTCGAAGAGATCCCATTGGGGCGGTTCGCCCGACCAGAGGAGATCGCCGCTGCGGTGGCCTTCCTCGCTGGACCTTCCGGGGCTTACATCAACGGCATCAACCTGCCCGTGGATGGTGGCCGTACCGCCTGCCTTTGATCGCCCATTCACGACCATTGGCCATGCTTATCCCCTGCGTATCGGCCTACGAACGGGTCGCGATGAACGGATGATCACGAGGGGCCCGGTTCGGCGATGAGCCGGAACCCCTTTCCATGCACGTTGATGATCTCCACCTTCGTGTCCGCCCGCAGGTACTTGCGCAATTTGGCGATGTACACGTCCATGCTGCGGCCGTTGAAGTAGCTGTCATCGCCCCACACCGCCATCAAAGCCTCGGACCGATCGAGCACCTCATTACGGTTCATACACAACAGGCGGAGCAACTCATTCTCCTTGGTGGTGAGCTTGCGCTCTCCATCCGGTGTGCGCAACAACTGCTTGCGCGGTTGGAAACCAGTATCGCCGATCAGGTACTCCTCCGGCTCAGGTGCTTTCGGCTCCACCCCTTTCGAACGACGGAGCACCGCGCTCACGCGCAACAGCAATTCCTCCATGCTGAAGGGCTTGGTCATGTAATCGTCGGCACCGTTCTGGAATCCCTGGACCGCATCCTGCTTCATGGCCTTCGCCGTGAGGAAAATGATCGGGGTGGTGGCATCGCGCTGACGGATCTCGCGTGCTAATGTGAACCCGTCCTTCAACGGCATCATCACATCAAGGATCAGGAGGTCATAACCGCCCTTGTCGTACGCTGCCTTGCCCTCGTGGCCATCGCTACGCAGGTCCGCATCGTATCCTTTGGCACGCAGGTACTCCACCAGGAGCGTGCCCAGGTTCCGATCATCCTCCACTACCAATAGCTTGTGCGGTGCTGACATGTTCGAATGGAATGAAGATATGAAAAGTGCTTCCACGGCCAGGAGCGCTCTCCAGACGGATGCGTCCGCCATGCCGTTCCACCACCGTGCGCACGTAACTCAATCCCAGACCGAAGCCCTTCGCGTTATGCAGGTTGCCGGTGGGTACGCGGTATAACCGGTCGAAGATCTTGCGCTGTTCCCCGCTGGAGATGCCAATGCCATTATCCGTGACGCTGACGGTGAGCCCTTCGTCGTTGCTCACGGTCCCGATCCGTATCCGTGGCTCCTGATCGGTGTACTTCACCGCATTGTCAATGAGGTTGTACAGCAGGTTGGTGAGGTGGATCCGATCACCGCTCACATGATGGATCTCCGCCTTCAGGTCCAGGTCGATGCGCCCGTTGCGGCGGGAGACCTGCATGCCACTGCTGCGCACCACCTCCTGGATGAGCGTATGCACATCCAGGCTTACCCGCTTGAGCACCATGTGCCCGCTTTCGAGCACCGCGCTCTGCAACACGTTCTCCACGAGCGAGCCGAGCCGTTTGTTCTCATCGCGGATCATGGTCACGAACGTGCGTAGCTGCTGTTCGGTCTTGGGCATGCTGGGATCGGTGAGCGCCTCGCAGGCCAGGCCGATGGTACTGATGGGTGTCTTCAGCTCGTGGGTGAGGTTGTTCACCAGGTCGTTGCGGATCGCATTGATGCGTTTCTGGCGGAAGATCGTACGGATGGTGATGAAGAAAGCCACCACGATGATGGACATCAACAACACGCTGGTGAGCAGCAAGGGCAGCATCCGGCGCCATAACGAACCGCGATGCCCCGGCACCTGTACGTGGAGGTAGTAGGATGGTCCGGCGAGGTCGTGCCGGAAGAGGCGCTCCCGATGATCATTCAAGCCAACAAGCGCGGGATCCATCCGCAGCTCCTGGCCGAACACCACCTCCACTCCTTCCGCATCATAGATGCCGAAGGTGAACGCATCCTGCACTCCCTTGCTGCGCAACTCGGCCTTCAATAGGGAATCGAGCAGGGGTATGTCGATCCGTTCACTTATGTCGCGCACCACCTCATCGGCGAATGCCGTATGCATCATTGCGTTGAGCAGGCCTTCGTACGATCCGTGGTCCTCGTCCATGGCCTCCGTGTCCTCCTCTTGTTCCAACGCCCCTTGGGCCATCCTGTCCTGAACCGACAGGCCCGGCTCCTCCGATGGCGGATCGAACGATGCCGTATCCAGGGCGATCTGTTCATCATAGGCACGTTGCATGAGGTCCATTTTCCGCAACAACCGACGCCCTGTCCTGTTCCGTTTCAACTCCTGGATGTGCTCCATCTGCTCAAGGCGTTCACTCACCACGAAGAGCGCATGGTCCACGCTGCGATCGAACTGGGTCTCGCGCAGGGCCATGCTATCCCGCATCCATTTCACCTGGATGCCCATAAGACCGATCAGCGCCACACTGATCGCCAGGAGGAGCATGGGGATGCGATGTTTCTCCACGCTCCGAAGCTACCGCCCCCTGTCGTAACCCGCTCTGCTTAACGGTCTTTAACGTTCATTCGCACGGCCTTAACAGGAGACCCCCTCTCCACGTGCTTGTTTTGTATCGTCGGTGGTTCGACAATCCGGCGCAAGCCGGAGGTTTTGGATGGTAAGCGCTTGTCCGCAGCACCGGAGTACCCGGTCATGGACGAGGCAACAAGGGGGTCGAAGGCTCGCACATCGCTGCGGGCCTTCGATCTTTTCCGGCCTTCCCTCACGCATGCTGGCCCCCGATGCACGCTCTGGCAAGGCCCCGTAACCGCTCATCGTTCTACCTTTCGGCACGGATGGAGACCCTGCTGAACCTGATCGATGGCGAACTACGACCGGCTGCTGGCGGCGGCTGGATCGATGTGCATGCACCGGCCACTGGGAAGGTCCATGGCCGCCTGCCCGACTCGGATGGCCGCGATGTGGAGGTCGCTGTTGAAGCCGCACGAAGGGCCTTCCCGCAATGGAACGCACTCGGTCGTGAGGGTCGAAGCCAGGTGCTGCTGCGGTTGGCCGCCTTGATCGAGGCCGACATGGAGGGCTTCGCGCAGGATGAATCGAAGGACAATGGGAAGCCGCTTTCCCTGGCCCGCCGCATGGATATCCCGCGGGCCGTGGCCAACCTGCGGTTCTTCGCCACCGCCATCCTGCACTTCCAGAGCGAGGCCCACCTCATGGACGATGTTGCGGTGAACTACACCGATCACCAACCCGTAGGTGTGGTCGGGTGCATCAGCCCATGGAACCTGCCCCTGTACCTCTTCACCTGGAAGATCGCCCCAGCACTGGCCAGTGGCAATTGTGTGGTGGCCAAGCCCAGCGAGGTGACCCCCCTCACCGCCTACCGCATGAGCCGGTTGTGCCAGGCCGCCGGCATGCCACCCGGCGTGCTCAACATCGTACACGGTCTGGGTCCAAAGGTGGGTGCGGCGATCACGGCACATCCGGGCATCCCTGCCATTTCCTTCACCGGAGGCACACGTACCGGAGCGGAGATCGCGCGCGTGGCCGCTCCCATGTTCAAGAAGGTAAGTCTGGAACTGGGTGGAAAGAACCCGGTGGTCGTCTTCGCGGATTGCGATCTGGAGGAGATGCTGCGGACCAC